>NZ_JBSHAM010000102.1:0-26166 GCF_053611505.1 Amycolatopsis sp. NPDC054798
GGTCAGAGGACCGACACCGCCGTGGCCTGCGGGCCGCGGTTGCCCTGGCCGACGTCGAACTGCACCCGGGCGTTTTCGTCCAGGCTCCGGAAACCGCCGCCGGTGATTTCCGAGTAATGGACGAAGACGTCGGCGCTGCCGTCGTCGGGGGCGATGAAACCGAAGCCCTTTTCGGCGTTGAACCACTTCACGGTGCCTTCGGACATTCACGAACTCCTTGTCGCGTCGAACATGCGGCGCTGCCTCGGACGAGGCGGCCAGGCTGCGAGCGCGGAAAAGCAGAAGCCGGAAAGGCACGTGCCGACGCTCGCCAAAAACCTCTGCGGGCGTCAGGAAAAACGAACACAAAAATCTTCAACCGCCCCTAGTGGACCACAGACGGCGGCGGGCCGTCAAACGGTTTGCCCGCGGCGTGGCGCGGCGCCCAGTCCGTGCCGAACCGCGCCGGAGAGTCGCGCACGCCGGGATCGCCGGGGATTCCGCCTCGGCGCGGCCATCGGGAAAAGCTCGGCGCCGGCGGAGGTTCACCGAATCCGTTCGGGAACCGTGTCCACAGTGCGCAGCAGCCGCACCGCGAGTTCCTGACATTCCGCGTCGGACAATTTCGTGTTCTTCTTCAGCACGTCCCGCACCATCTCGACCCGCAGGTCGTATCGGGACACAAAAGCGACGTCCGTGGCCATAGTCATTCCTTCACCGGTTCGTCGTACCTGTCGAGGCGGGCGCGCCGACAGGCGGATCCGCTTGCCGCGGAACCGGCCGTCCGAGACGGCGGCACCCGCGCAAGCCGCGCGGAAACCCTGTGCCGCTAACGGTTTCCGGACCGGTTCGTGCCTGGCGGGCAGGCAATGGAAACAATCGGGCCCGACGACATGCCGGATCTCCCGTCCCCGGCCGTCGGCCGGTCTGAGTCCGAGGACGGCGCGGGTTCGACCACTCGCGCACGAAATGCTCTCGGATGCCCCCAGCGTACACGCCGGCCGCACCGGGTGTGTTAGAACTTGGGCCTAGCAAAGGGGCCCTTGTGCACCAGCTCAGTCTCGGCGTCGTCGCGCGTTCCCGGAAAGAGAACGAACGGCGGTTGCCGATCCACCCGCGGCATCTCGATCGGATCGACGCTGATCTCCGGCGGTCGATCTACCTCGAACACGGCTACGGCGAACCGTTCGGCATCCCCGACGAGCGCCTGGCGGGCACCGTCGCGGGCGTGCGCACGCGAGAACAGCTCATCGCGGAGTGCGACGTCGTCCTGCTGGCCAAACCGCTGGCGGAGGACGTCGCCGGACTGCGCCCCGGCCAGGTGCTGTGGGGGTGGCCGCACTGTGTGCAGGACGCCGAGCTGACCCAGCTGGCCGTCGACCGGCGGCTGACCGTGATCGCCTTCGAGGCGATGAACCACTGGCGGCGCGACGGCTCGTTCGGCCTGCACGTTTTTCACAAGAACAACGAGCTGGCCGGCTATTGCTCAGTGCTGCACGCCCTGCAGCTGATCGGGCTGACCGGGGACTACGGCCGCCGGCTGCGGGCCGTGGTGATCGGGTTCGGCGCTACCGCGCGGGGTTCGGTGACCGCGCTGAACGCGCACGGGATCCACGAGGTCGACGTCCTCACCGCACGGGGGCTCAGCGCGGTCGGCTCGCCGATCCATTCCGCCACGATGGTGCACGTCGACCACGACGCGAACAACCCGGGCGATCTTCGCCGCAGCCACGCGCTCACCGGCCGCGGCCGGGTGCCGCTGGCGGGATTCCTCGCCGAGCACGACATCGTCGTCAACTGCGTGCTGCAGGACACCGACGCTCCGCTGACGTTCCTCATCAAGGAGGACCTCGCCGCGTTCGCCCCCGGCAGCCTCATCGTCGACGTCTCCTGCGACGAAGGCATGGGCTTCAGCTGGGCACGGCCGACGACCTTCGCCAGCCCGGTCTTCCCGGTCGGCGACAGCATCACCTACTACGCTGTCGACCACAGCCCGTCCTACCTCTGGAACTCGGCGACCTGGGAGATCAGCGAAGCCCTGCTGCCGCATCTGCGGTCCGTCCTTTCCGGACCGTCCGCATGGGACGGTCACGAGACCGTCCGGCGCGCCGTCGAGATCCGGGACGGCGTCATCCGCAACCCCGCGATCCTGTCCTTCCAGCAGCGCTCGCCGGAATACCCGCACCGGGTGTCCGCGAACAGCTGACGCACCCGCCTGCCACCGGTTCCCGGCACTGTCAGGCCAGTTCGACCAGCAGCGCGGCGAGCTGATCCGGCGACGACCAGAACGGCGAGTGCCCGCCGTCGATCTCGCGGACAGTCGCGCCGAACAGTTCCTGGGCCAGTGCGGCGTTCACCCCGCAGTCCACCATGCGATCGTCGCGACAGGACACGTAAGTCGCCGGCACGCGGCGCTGCGGCAAGTCCGGGCAGATTTGCCGGCCCAAGGTGTTCGCGCTGGGGCGCAGCCGGCCGACCGCGTCGGCGGCGTCGGCCGGGGTGCAGTCGTGGTACATCAGGCCGGTCGCGTCGGCCGGATCCAGCACGACGCATCCGGACTCGTCGACGACCGCCCTGGCGAGAACCTTCTGCAACGGCTCGGCAATCAACGGGAACCCGCTGTCCGGCATCGCGATTCCGGGCCTGCGCACCAGGGCCGCGAGCAGGACGAGCGAACTGACCGCCGGATTGCCGGTCGCCAGCGGGGCGACCATTCCGCTCATCGAGTGCGCCACGAGGACGACGTCGGACCGGTCCCGGATCGCGTCTTCGAGCACCGCGAGGTACTCGTCCTGGCCCGCCTCGGCCGTGTCGCACGGCAGCGACGGGCACAGCACCTCGTGACCGCGCGCGATCAGGCGCTCGCTCACCCGCTCCCAGCACCACGGACCGTGCCAGGCCCCGTGCACGAGGACGAACGTCTTCGGCTTCTCGCCATTCATGATGATCACGCTAACCACGCCTTGGGCGCCGGAGGTTTCGTCGAGCGCCCGCGGGTGGATTCTTTGCCCGAACGGCCTCAGCCCGCTTCGCTTGCGTGCGCTCGGCGCGGCCAGCTGTCCTGGAGCAACTGCGCGAGTTCGTCAGGCACCTCCAACGGAAGGAGGTGTCCGCTGCGAGGAATGACAGTCATGCTCGCTCGCTCCAGGTAGGGCAGCAGATTGTCGCGCAGCACCCCGGCCGGCTCCACCCGGTCGTGCTCGCCCGCGACAACCAGGACGGGAACGTCGATGTCGCGGGCCGCGCCGGTGATGTCCTGGGCGATGCCGTGCAAGGGCCATTCGAGGCGGGCTTCTTCGCCGCAGGCACGGGAATCCGCCACGATCTGAGCTTTCGTCTCGTCGTTCAGCGCCGTGGCGGTGAGAACGGTGTCGCGTGCGCCGGCTGTCGACTCGTCGGAGTCGTAGGCGTGCGACAGTCCTTCCTGGTATTCAGGCGTCACCATCGCGGCGGGCTTGGCCGGTCCGGGAGCGACGAGGACGAGACCAGCGAGCCCGCCCGGACGTGCGGAAGCCGCCAGCTGCGCGACTTTGCCGCCCATCGAATGCCCGACCAGGACGTAGTCGGTCACCCCCGCATCGGCGATGACGGCGCTGGTGTCGTGCGCGAACTGTTCCAGTGTGTAGGGGCCGGGCAGTTCGCGCGAGCGTCCCCACCCACGCAGATCGACGGTCAGCGCCGCGCGCCCCGGCAACCGGTCGAGCACCGGCTGCCAGGTGCGCGCCGAGCCGCCCCAGTAGTGAAGAAATACCAGCACAGGTCCGTCGCCCGGCCGGTAGTCGTAGACAGGAAGCTGAGTCGATGTGCTCGTAACCATGAGAATGTCCTTTTTCCACGCCGTTTTGCTCGCTCTCGAGTCAACCGCCCAGGTCGCGCGGGCGCATCGTCGAGATCGGACCGGGCATGGTGAAAAATGGACAGCATGACCGGGATCCGTCAGCTCGCCTACCAGCCGCCCGATGAGTTCGGTGCGCCCGTCGAGACGATGTCGTTCGCGAAGCTGCGGCGGCTGAACCACGGCACGACCGAACGCGGCGATTTTCACGTGCTGGCAGTGGTCCGGCGCGGACACGGCCGGGTCTCGGCCGACTTCGCGAGCTACCCGCTGGCCGCCCGGAGCGTGGTGTGGATCCGCCCAGGCGTCGTGCACCGCTGGGCCGACCTCGGCGATCTGTCCGGAGACCTGGTGCTGTTCGTGCCCACCGCACCGGCCACCCCCGGCAGCCGCGAACTGGCGGCCGATCCCCGCGCGGTGCCGTCCTGGACCGTCCCCGCCGCACAGTGGCCGCTGATCAACGCCGCCCTAGCGCACCTTCGCAGCGAGGCCGGTGCCGTATCGCAGCCACGGACCGGCGAACTGCTCGGCCTGGTGCTGTCCGCCCTGCTGCTGCGGCTCGCGCCCCCGTCCGGCGAGCCCGGGGCGGGTCTCTTCCCTCGATTCCGCGCTGCTGTGGAAGAGGATTTCCGGCTCCACCACGACGTGGCCCACTACGCCCGCAAACTCGGGTACGCCCCGAGAACGCTCACGCGCGCCGTCCAGGCGGCGACCGGCCGCAACTGCAAGGACTATCTGTGCGAACGCTTGGTCCTGGAGGCCAAGCGATTGCTCGCCCACGACCGGCTCAGCGCGGCTCGCTGCGGGCAACGGCTGGGTTTCCCCGACGCCGCGAACTTCTCGGCGTTCTTTCTGCACCAGACCGGCGTCCGCCCGGGGCAATGGCAGTCGGAGAACCTGACCGGACGCGAGTAGCGCCGCCGCCCCGAGACCGGGCGGGGGAGCCGCTTCGCTGGCCGGAACCCGGCGGAACGTGTCTTCCAGGCCGGTTATGCGCGAGTGGCCGCGACCTTAGCGTGAGGCCGTGATCATCATTTCCGCCGTTCTCATCGGCGTTGCTTACACACTGCTCAATTCCTTTATCTCCGAGCCGTACCGCCGCCGTTTCAACGCGATCATGGTCGCGGGCGCCGGAGCCGCCTACCTGAGCAGCGGCGCGTTCGGCCCGTGGGAGCTGGCGTTCGCCGCCGCGGTGACCTACTGCGCCTACCGGGGCCTGGAATCCTGGGCTTTCATCGGCATCGCCTGGCTGCTGCACACGACTTTGGACGTGCTGCACCACATCAAAGGCGCGCCGATCCTGCCGTTCGCGCACACCTCGTCGCTGGGCTGCGCCATCTGCGATCCGGTGATCGCCATCTGGTGCTTCACCGGCGGGCCGTCGGTGAAGGAAGCGCGTACGAAACTTGTGTCCGTACGGGCCTGATCTTGCGTCGCTCCCGGAATTGCCTTCGACGAGGAAACAGTCGTCCGCCCGCAGCGGCGAAAGTTCTGGCGGGCGCGGTGCTCAGGGGTTCCGGTCTGGCGGGAGGGCAGCGCGGTCGTCGGCGTCGTGCTCGGCGTGCTCGGCGGCGTAGCGCTGGGTGTCGTGGTCGTACCAATCCTGGTAGCCCCGCATCCAGTCCTGCATCCCGTCGATGTACCCGGCCACTGCCGGGCTGGCCCAGTCGCGTGTCGCTTGGGCCAGGCGGCTGAACGCGGCGATCTCCGCCCGCACTCGTTCCGCGGTCGCCTCGACCGCCTCGTCCAGGGTGCGGCCGTGGGCGGCGTAAAGGGTGACCATGTTGCGGAACTGGCCGGGCTGCTGTGCCTCGACTGGCAGGCTTTGGATGTCGTTGGACCAGCACACCACGTTGTTGGCGTGCATGCGCAGCTCGTGGACGGCCGGATGGTGGTATTCCTCGGCGGTGACGGGCGCGCCGCGGGCGGCGTCGGACAGCGCCAGGCAGGGGTTCATGCCGCTGGTGTGCCGCCGGATCGTCTCGTAGCCGTCGAGGCCGATGGGGTCCGGCTGAAGGTGGTTGAGGATTTGCAGTCCGGCCGTGGCCGCCCAGAGCCGCATGCCGGTGGCGAACCGGTCGAAGTGCTCGGGCGAGAGCCGGGCGCGCAGGCGGCGGCACACGTCCAGCCATGCCGTCTCGCCGTAGACCGGACGCGTCCGGGTCCGGTCGTGATCGAGGACGTCGATCATCGCGGTCAGATTGGTCAGCGTGGCGGGAGCGACGGTGTCGACGCGGTCCACGAACAGGTCGTCGGCGAGGAAGAACCACAGGAAATAGTCGGCGATGATCTGTAGCAGCGCTGTATCGGCGCGGGGATAACACCGCGCGGCGAGGTAGCTGTAGCGGGTGCGGACGACCCGCTCGCGGTAATCGGCGGTGGGGATGAGCCCGTGGTCTTGCCCCCAGCCGATCATCTGCTGCTCGACCGCGGCGGCGTCGGGATGGCAGGCGCCGGGCCAGGGGAACTGGAAGCCGGGAACTTCGATCGCGGCGAATTCGGCGGAGCGTGCGGCGTCGTCCATGGCTGCCTTCCGGTCGTGCGCACGGAACTCAGGACCGGCGCCGAACTGCCGGCGGCGGGGCACCCTCGTCTGCAGGGCAGTAAATACGGAACATCGCGGCCCGACCGGACTCACGCGAACGGCGAGGGACAGGTGTCCCTCGCCGTCCGGTCAGTCACATCCAGTGAGATGAGGTGAAACCCCGGGCCGTCACCAGCCCCGCTCAGCGAGCCGGTGCGGCTCCGGCACGTCCTCGACGTTGATGCCCACCATCGCCTCGCCGAGCCCGCGCGACACCTTCGCCAGCACGTCCGGGTCGTCGTGGAAGGTCGTCGCCTTCACGATCGCCTCCGCGCGCTGCGCCGGGTTCCCGGACTTGAAGATGCCCGAGCCCACGAACACGCCCTCCGCGCCGAGCTGCATCATCATCGCCGCGTCGGCCGGGGTCGCGATGCCGCCCGCGGTGAACAGCACGACCGGCAGTTTGCCCGCCTCGGCCACTTCGCGAACCAGTTCGTACGGCGCCTGCAGCTCCTTGGCGGCGACGAACAGCTCGTCCTCCGGCAGGGACTGCAGGCGGCGGATCTCGCCGCGGATCTTGCGCATGTGCGTGGTCGCGTTCGAGACGTCGCCGGTGCCGGCCTCGCCCTTCGAGCGGATCATCGCCGCGCCCTCGGTGATCCGGCGCAGCGCTTCGCCGAGGTTGGTCGCGCCGCAGACGAACGGCACGGTGAACGCCCACTTGTCGATGTGGTTCGCGTAGTCGGCGGGGGTGAGCACCTCGGACTCGTCGATGTAGTCGACGCCGAGCGACTGCAGCACCTGCGCCTCGACGAAGTGCCCGATCCGGGCCTTGGCCATCACCGGGATGGACACCGCTTCGATGATGCCGTCGATCAGGTCCGGGTCGCTCATCCGGGCGACGCCGCCCTGGGCGCGGATGTCCGCGGGGACGCGCTCCAGCGCCATGACGGCGACCGCGCCGGCGTCCTCGGCGATCTTGGCCTGGTCGGCGGTCACGACGTCCATGATCACGCCGCCCTTGAGCATCTCCGCCATGCCGCGCTTCACCTTCGCGGTGCCGGTGACGGTCTGGGGTTCGGCGTTCTGCTGCTGCGACACCTTGCGGGCCTTTCTCGGGGGGGAGCGGAAGTCTTCCTTCCCGTCCAGCGTAAGACGACGGTGGACCGCTGAGGCAGGCCATTGCACGGCTATCTCGGAAGGCCACTTTTCGCGCGGGAAGATCCACTCCGGCTCGGTCACTTTTCCGCCGGGAAGCGTTGACCTGGGCCTTCCGGATCGGCCTACCATGGAAGACGGGACCGGCTCGCGGCACCAGGGCCGGTCCGGTGCCGGTGGAGACCACCTTCGAGGTGGCCACTGGTGACAGATTTCAGCAGTCCACTTCACGCCGGCGCGGGACCGGCCGCCGGAGCGCCCTCCGGGTGGGCGGCGGCCGCTGCGCTGCCCGCCTGACCTGCCCGGTTGCGTTCCGGGCGGCCCCCCTAAGCTGGGGTGAACGTCTCATGGGAGGTCGGGTGGCGACAGCTACGGGAGCACTGCCGACGGTCGGCGTGCTCGCCCTGCAAGGCGCTGTGCGCGAGCACGTCGCGATGCTGGAGGACGCGGGAGCCCGCGCGGTTCCGGTGCGCCGTCCCTCCGAGCTGGCGCGCGTCGACGGCCTGGTGCTGCCCGGCGGGGAGTCCACCACGATGTCCCGGCTGCTCGAGACCTTCGAGCTGCTGGAACCGCTGCGCGAGCGGATCGCCGGCGGCCTGCCCGCGTTCGGCTCGTGCGCCGGGATGATCCTGCTGGCCCGCCAGGTGCTCGACGGGCGCCCGGACCAGCAGCAGCTCGGCGGGCTCGACGTGGTCGTGCGGCGCAACGCGTTCGGCAGGCAGGTCGACTCCTTCGAGGCCGACCTCCCGTTCGCCGGGCTGCCCGGCGGGCCGCTGCACGCGGTGTTCATCCGGGCCCCGTGGGTCGAGAAGGCGGGAGACGGCGTCGAGGTGCTGGCCACCGTGCCCGACCCGGACGACCCGCCGGACGGGCCGGGGGCCGATAGGATCGTCGCCGTCCGGCAGGGGGCGGTGGTGGCCACGGCGTTCCACCCGGAGATCACCCGGGACGAGCGCGTGCACCGGCTGTTCGTCGAGCTCGTGCGGAAAGCCTGAGCAAGGATTGCGGCGGCCTCGCCGGGAGGCATGCGGCCGCGGGAACAGATGGAGGAAAGATGAGCGGCCACTCCAAGTGGGCCACGACGAAGCACAAGAAGGCGAACCTCGACGCCAAGCGGGGCAAGCTCTTCGCGCGGCTGATCAAGAACATCGAGGTCGCCGCCCGCACCGGGACCGGCGGAGGGGACCCGGACGGCAACCCCACGCTGTACGACGCGATCCAGAAGGCGAAGAAGAACTCCGTCCCGCAGGACAACATCGAGCGGGCGCGCAAGCGCGGCGCCGGCGAGGAAGCGGGCGGCGCCGACTGGCAGACCATCACGTACGAGGGCTACGGCCCGAACGGCGTCGCGGTGCTGATCGAGTGCCTCACCGACAACAAGAACCGCGCCGCGATGGAGGTCCGCACCGCGCTCACGCGCAACAACGGCTCGCTCGCCGACCCGGGTTCGGTCGCCTACATGTTCAACCGCAAGGGCGTCGTGATCATGCCCAAGGCGGACGCGACCGAGGACGACGTCCTGATGGCGGTCCTCGACGCGGGAGCCGAAGAGGTCAACGACCTCGACGAGAACTTCGAGATCGTCTCCGAGGGCACCGACCTCGTCCCGGTGCGCAAGGCGCTGCAGGAGGCCGGGTTCGAGTACGAATCGGCCGAGCTGACCTTCCTGCCGTCGGTGAGCGTGCCGCTCGACGTCGAGGGCGCGAAGAAGGTCTTCAAGCTGATCGACGCGCTCGAGGACTGCGACGACGTGCAGAACGTCTACGCGAACTTCGACGTGTCGGACGAGGTCATGGCCGCGGTGGACTGATCCACTCGCGACACGACACGGCCGCGCCCCCGGCACTCCGGGGGCGCGGCCGTTTTCGTTCCGGTTTCCGTTGGCGCGCAAGGGAAATCGCGAAAATCCTTGGAGCGGCGGGAAAATGACCGGCGCGGGGACTGGGCTCGGGCGCGCGGGTGGGGCAGAATGTCGGCCGTGACGACCTCCGCCCTCACCGAGCAAGAGCAGAGCCTCATCGCCTGGATCGAAACCCAGGCGCGGGAACGGGGCAACGCGGTCATCGCCGTGCCCGCCGACGACCAAGGGGCCGGCTACTGCTTCACCGCGTGCGCGTGGGCGTTGCACAACGTGCCCGAGGCGGTCGTGATCGGCCTGCCCGACCACATGGCCCCGGTGCTGCTCGACGCGTACGTCGACCGTTCCGCCAACGGCGAGATCTTCGAGGTCGGCAAACGCTACGACGATTTCTTCGACGGCGCGCCGGTCGTGTTCGAACGTGTCGCGAAAGGGCACTACCCGGAGTACTTCGGGTCCGCGTTCCTCGTCTACCCGGACGGCGACTTCCCGGCGCTGCAGATGATCGTCGCGACGCCGGACGGGCACTTCCCGTGGCACGCCGACGCGCCCGAGGGCTTCGCCGAATGGCAGCTGGTGCTCACCGAGAGCGGGGACCCGGAGAGCTGGACTCCTGGCGTCGACGGCCCCTGACCGGGCCTCAGCCGCCCAGCGCGGCCAGGTCCTCGGCGGCGTCCGGGAATCGTGCCGCCAGCGTTTCCGGGTCGGCGAATTCCACGCAGTCGTCGGTGTAGGGCGGCACGACCACGGTGCCGAGCAGGCTCCACGCGCCCAGCGGCACCGTCGCCTGCCACGTCCCGGCGGGCACGACCACCTGCGGGCGTTCTCCCGCGGCCACGTCGCTGCCCAGCACCGGGCGCGTCACTTCTCCGTCCGGGTGCAGCAAGAGCATGCGCGCGGGGGAGCCGGCGTGGTGCACGAACACTTCGACCCGGTCGAGGCGGTGCGGCGCGGAGATTTCGGGCGCGGTGAGCAGGTAATAGATCGCCGACCCCTCGGCGGCGCGCCAGCTCTGCGCGAACCGGCCGCCTTCCACCGGAAGCGGCTCCAGACCCAGGTGCGCGATGTAGTCCTCCGGTCCCGGCATGCCTCCATCGTGCTCGCGGGCGGCTCCGTCCGCCATGCCATCGCCGGTGCCGACACGTGTGCGCGTGTGTTAGTGCGTGTCTGCGCGGGGCCATCAGCTTCGACCGTTAGCCTGCATCTCGAACTAATGTTCGCGCGGGCGGAGGAGAAACGGTGCGGGTGCTCGGGGTCGACCCCGGTCTGACCAGGTGCGGCCTCGGCGTGGTCGACGGCGGCAAGGGCCGGTCGGTGCGCCCGGTCGCGGTCGGGGTCGTGCGCACGCCCGCCGACCAGGACCTCGCGCAGCGGCTGCTGGGCGTCGCCGACGAGGTGGAGCGCTGGCTCGACCGCTACCGGCCGGAAGCGGTGGCCGTCGAGCGGGTTTTCGCGCAGCACAACGTCCGCACCGCGATGGGCACCGCGCAGGCGGGCGGGGTCGTCGCGCTGGCGGCGGCGCGGCGCGGGCTGCCGGTCGTCTTCCACACGCCCAGCGAGGTCAAGGCCGCGGTCACCGGGTCGGGGCGCGCGGACAAAGCGCAGGTCACCACCATGGTGATGCGGCTGCTCGGGCTCGAGGTCAAACCGCATCCGGCGGACGCGGCCGACGCGCTCGCGCTCGCCATCTGCCACCTCTGGCGCGAGCCGATGCGGGTTCGCCTTGCCGAGGCCGAGGCCCGCGCGGCCGAGCTGGTCCGCGCCCACAAGGCCCGGCTGGCGGCCGCGGCCAAGGCGGCCGGATCCACCACGAAGAAGAACGAAACAGGAGCACGACGATGATCTCCTCGGTACGCGGCGAAGTGCTGTCCGTCGGGCTCGACCACGTGGTGGTCGAGGTCGGCGGCGTCGGCCTCGCCGTGCAGGCCACCCCGGCGACGCTGGCCACGCTGCGCCGCGGCGAGCAGACGCGGCTGCACACCGCGTTGGTCGTGCGCGAGGATTCGCTGACCCTCTTCGGGTTCGCGGAGGAGGACGCGCGCGAGCTGTTCGGCCTGTTGCAGACGGTGTCCGGGATCGGGCCGCGGCTCGCGCTGGCGACGCTGGCCGTGCTGGAGCCGGACAAGCTGCGCGCGGCGCTCGTCGAAGGCAACATCACCGTGCTCACCCAGGTGCCCGGCATCGGCCGCAAGGGGGCCGAGCGGCTCAGCCTCGAACTGCGGGACAAGGTCACCGCGCTCGGCGGCACGGCCGACGCCCCGGTGGTGGCCGCGCCCGGCGCGCTGCGCGGCGAGGTCGTGGAAGCGCTGGCCGGGCTGGGTTTCCCGGCCAAACAAGCCGAGCAGGCGGTGGACCGCGTGCTGTCCGAAGGCGACGGGCACACCACGTCCTCGGTGCTGCGCGCGGCGCTGGCCCTGCTCGGCCGCAAGCGGTAGCCGCCGATGAACCACGAAGTGACCGAGTTCGACACTGGCGGGTACGAGGCGGACGACGAAACGCTGTCCGCGCTCGCGCAGACCGGCGAGCGCGATCTGGAGACGTCGCTGCGGCCGCGCAAGCTGGACGAGTTCGTCGGCCAGGAGCGTGTCCGCGAGCAGCTGGAGCTGGTGCTGGAGAGCGCCCGGCGGCGCGAGGTGCCGCCGGACCACGTGCTGCTGTCCGGGCCGCCCGGGCTCGGCAAGACGAGCATGGCGATGATCGTCGCCGCCGAACTGGGGGCGGCCATCCGGATCACCTCCGGGCCCGCGCTGGAACGCGCGGGCGACCTGGCCGCGATGCTGTCCAACCTGGCGCCGGGCGACGTCTTGTTCATCGACGAGATCCACCGGATCGCCCGGCCCGCCGAGGAAATGCTGTACCTGGCGATGGAGGACTTCCGGGTCGACGTCGTGGTCGGCAAGGGGCCGGGCGCGACCAGCATCCCGCTGGAGATCGCGCCGTTCACGCTGGTCGGGGCCACCACCCGGTCCGGCTCGCTGACCGGGCCGCTGCGCGACCGGTTCGGCTTCACCGGCCAGATGGAGTTCTACTCCGCGGCCGAACTGGAGCTGGTCGTGCGCCGGGCGGCGAAGATCCTCGGCATCGAGATCGACCGGGACGGCTGCGCCGAGATCGCCGGTCGTTCGCGTGGCACGCCTCGGATCGCGAACCGGCTGCTGCGCCGGGTCCGCGACTACGCCGAGGTGCGCGCCGACGGAAAGGTGACGCTGGAGGTCGCCCAGGCCGCGCTGAAGGTCTACGACGTCGACGAGCTGGGGCTGGACCGGCTGGACCGGGCCGTGCTCGGCGCGCTGACCCGCTCGTTCGGCGGGGGACCGGTGGGCATTTCGACGCTCGCGGTCGCTGTCGGCGAGGAGTCGACTACGGTCGAGGAGGTGTGCGAGCCGTACCTGGTCCGGGCCGGTATGCTCGCCCGCACTCCGCGCGGCAGGGTCGCGACCGCGGCCGCGTGGCAGCACCTCGGACTGGTGCCGCCCCCGGAGGCGGGACGCCCCGAGGCGGGCGGTCCGACGCTGTTCGACCAGGCCTGACAAGGGCGGACAGCGGCCCGGGTGGTGGCGTTTCCGCCGGTACCTGGCACACTCGAACACAGCACATCCGTCGAAACCGGACGCGGGCAGCCGAGAAAGGCGTCCGTCGAGGAGAGTCATGAACCAGTTACTGCTGCCGTTGCTGCTGCTGCTCGTAGTGGCCGTGCCGCTCGTCATGGGCACCCGCAAGCAGAAGAAGCAGCAGGCGGCTCAGCAGGAGATGCAGAACAGCATCGCCCCCGGCGACCGCGTGATGACCACGTCGGGCCTGTACGGCACGGTCGCCGACACGAGCAGCGACACCACCATCGACATCGAGATCGCGCCGGGCGTCGTCACCACCTGGCTGCGGCTCGCGGTGCGCGAGAAGGTCGAGCCGGCCGTCGAGACCGAGGAGACCGAGGACTCGGCCGAGACCGAGGCCGCGGGCATCGAGGCGGCCCCGGCGACCGCGGCGTCCACGGTGTCCTCTTCGGAAGCGCCGGCCCAGGAGTCGATCTCCGCCGAGGAGAAGCAGACCTCCGGCGCGCAGGTGGCGCCCCCGCTCGAGCACGGGAAGAAGTAGCCTCCGGGCTTCACCGGGCAGTGATCCGCCCACAGCCTACGAAAGTCGGTACGGGCGAACGCCGGGCTCACGCAGCACCGAGTACTGTCTCGGTGCTGCGTGCGTGTCCGCCGTCATAGTTCACGCCCAGCCGCGTCCGGGGGACCCCCTTCCGGCTCGCGCACCCGAACCACTTGGGGTCCATCCAGTCCGTGCCAGTTCGAGGAGACCGAAGCACCGTGGCACCATCGGCCGGGCATCTTCGCCCGGGACGCTATCTCGCCTTCTTCGCCCTGATCGTGGTCGTGCTGTACGCCTTGGTGTTCTTCACCGGCGGCGGCAAAGCGACGCCGAAACTCGGCATCGACCTGCAGGGCGGCACCCGGGTCACGCTCACCGCGCGCACGCCCGACGGCGGCCAGCCCACCCGCGATTCGCTGAACCAGGCGCGCCAGATCATCGAGACCCGCGTCAACGGGATCGGCGTCGGCGGCACCGAGGTGGTGCTCGACGGCAACAACATCGTGATCACCGTGCCGGGCGAGCAGGGCGACGAGGCGAAGAACCTGGGCCGGACCGCCAAGCTCGGGATCCGCGAGGTGATCACCTCGGTCCCGAACGCCCCGGCCGCGCCGCCCTCGGCCCCGGCTTCCGGAGCGCCGAGCGCCCCGGCGACCGCGCCGAGCAAGCCCGGCGGCGGCGGGGGAGCGGAAGGAGCCCCGGCGCAGCAGCCGCCGAGCACGACCCCCTCGGCCCCGGCCAGCGGCCAGAACGCGGGCAAGAACCCGATCGAGGAAGCCCGCGCCGTGCGCCAGGCTCCCGCGCTGATGCCGAAGGACCCGAAGAACCAGCAGGAGGCCGCCGCCGCGCAGGCCGCGCAGCAGAAGGCGCTCGCCGCGCTCACCTGCGCGCCGAACGCCGCGGACCCGCTGGAGGGCAACGACCTGCCGAACCAGCCGCTGGTCACCTGCGGCGACAAGGACGCCACCAAGTACGTGCTCGGCCCGGAGATCATCCCCGGCACCGAGATCGCCAACGCCAACTCCGGCTACGACCAGCAGCGCGGCCAGTGGATCGTCGACCTGAGCTTCAAGAGCGCGGGCGGCAAGACCTGGGGCGACTTCACGTCGGCCAACATCGGCAAGCAGGCGGCGTTCGTGCTCGACACGGACGTGGTGTCCGCGCCGACCGTGCAGAACGCCATCCTCGGCGGCAACACGCAGATCACCGGCAAGTTCACCCAGACCGACGCGAAGAACCTGGCGGACATCCTCAAGTACGGTTCGCTGCCGCTGTCGTTCGACTCGTCCGACGCCACCACGGTGTCCGCGACGCTCGGCTACGCCTCGCTGCAGGCCGGCCTGATCGCCGGCGCGATCGGCCTCGCCGTCGTGTTCGTCTACTGCCTGTTCTACTACCGGCTGCTCGGCATCCTCACGATCTGGTCGCTGGTGCTGTCCGGCCTGCTCGTGTACGCGGTGCTGGTGCTGCTCGGCCGGTGGATCGGGTACACGCTCGACCTCGCGGGCGTCGCCGGCCTGATCATCGCGATCGGCATCACCGCCGACTCGTTCGTCATCTACTTCGAACGGCTGAAAGACGAGATCCGGGAGGGCCGGACCTTCCGGTCCGCGGTGCCGCGCGGCTGGGCCAGGGCGCGGCGCACGATTCTCGCCTCGGACGCGGTCAGCTTCCTCGCCGCCGCGATCCTCTACATCATCGCGGTCGGCGACGTGCAGGGCTTCGCCTTCACTCTCGGCATGTCGACGGTGCTCGACCTGGTGGTCGTCTACCTGGTCACGCATCCGCTCGTGGCGATGGTGTCGACCTCGAAGTCGAAGTTCCTTTCCAACCCCCGGAATCTCGGCCTCGGCGCCGTCCAGAAGCTCGGCTCGCAGCGCAAGTCCACGCGCCCCGCTCCCGGCCGTCGCGCGAACGTGAAGGAGGCCTGACGTGAGCGACGAAACCGCAGGCGTCACGTCGGACAGCCCCGAAAGCCCGAGCGGCCGGGACGGCTCCGGCGGCATCGCGGCCAGTTCCAGCAAGAAGGAAAGCTTCTTCCACCGGCTCTACGTCGGCACCGGCGCGGTCGACATCGTCGGCTCGCGCAAGCGCTGGTACCTGTTCTTCGCGCTGCTGCTCCTGGTGTGCATCGGCTCGATGATCTTCCGCGGCTTCAACGTGGGCATCGAGTTCGAGGGCGGCACGCAGATCCAGCTGCCCGCGCACGGCACGCACGGCCAGATCACCCAGGACCAGGTGATCAAGTCGTTCAACGCCGCGCTCGGCGAGGCCCCGGCGGAGACCCAGACGGTCGGCACCGGCAACGCGTCGACCATCCAGACCCGCTCCGAGACCCTCACCGCCGATCAGGTGGCGAAGGTCAAGAAGCAGATCTTCGAGGACCTCGGCCCGATCGGCAGCAACGGCAAGTCGAGCGAGCAGGCGATCAGCGACAGCGCGGTCAGCGCGTCGTGGGGCGACGAGATCTCGCGCCAGGCCCTGATCGCGCTCGCCGTGTTCCTGGTCGCCGTCGTGATCTTCCTGGCGATCTACTTCGACACCCGGATGGCGTTCGCGGCGCTCATCTCGCTGCTGCACGACATCGTGGTGACCGCGGGCGTGTACTCGCTCGTGGGCTTCGAGGTCACGCCCGCGACGGTGATCGGCCTGCTGACGATCCTCGGGTTCTCGCTGTACGACACCGTGGTGGTGTTCGACAAGGTCCGGGAGAACACCCGCGGCCTGCTCGGGCTGTCGCGGCGGACGTACGCGGAGGCAGCGAACCTGGCGCTGAACCAGACGCTGATGCGGTCGTTCAACACGGCGTTCATCGCCCTGCTGCCGATCCTGGGCCTGCTGATCGTCGGCTACATCCTGCTCGGCTCGGGCACGCTGCAGGACCTGGCGCTGGTGCAGCTCACCGGTACCTTGGTCGGCGTCCTGTCGTCGGTCGCGCTCGCGACGCCGCTGCTGGTCGACTTCAAGATGCGCGACCCGCAGTACAAGCAGCAGGCCGAACGAGTGGCCGCCCGCCGGGCGAAGGCCGCGAAGCGCGAAGCCGCCGCCGACGACGAGTTCGACGCCAACGACGACGAGCAGCTGGCCGCCGAACTCCGCAGGGAGAAGGCGCTCTCCGCCGCGGCCGGGGTCCCGGCCCGGCACCCGAAGCAGCGTCCGTCGGGGAAGAAGAAGCGCTGAGCCGATGAAGCTCGACGAGGCACTGGACCTGATCGCCGAGGTGCCGGATTTCCCGGAGCCGGGCGTGCTGTTCCGCGATCTCAGCCCGCTGTTCGCCGACGGCCCCGGCTTTGCCGCGGTCGCCGACGGACTGGCGGAAACCCTCGACCCGGCGGCCGACTTGGTCGCCGGCGTCGAGGCCCGCGGCTTCCTCTTGGCCGCGGCGGTCGGCTACTCGCGCGGCATGGGCGTGGTGCTGGTCCGGAAACCCGGAAAGCTCCCGTCCGTTGCCGGTCGAGTCGACTACGCGCTGGAGTACGGCACGGCGAGCGTCGAACTCCCCGCTGGCGTTGTTCAGCCCGGCCAGCGCATCGCGGTCCTGGACGACGTCCTGGCCACCGGCGGCACCGTCGCGGCCACCGCGAAACTGCTGGAAGACGCAGGCGCGACAGTCACCGGCGTTTCCGTCGTGCTGGAGCTTGCGGCGCTGGGCGGCCGCGCTGCTTTGGGCGGCCGTTCGGTTCACGCACTCCGCACCGTCTGACCGACCGTATTCTGCGGCTGGACCACGCTTAGCCGCCTATGCCGCGGGATCGCGCCCTCCAGACGACGACTTGAGGGCGATCCCGCCGCGGCGGCGAAGCCGACGCCGAAGGCGCAAGTTACCCTGAAGGTTCGAGGCCGCACGAAGCAGCTGGAGGTGCGGGTGAGCCAAGAGCTCGACGCCAATGTCCCCGCCAAAGGCGGTGCGACCCCCGCGAAGAGCGGCGCCACCGCCGCGGACACCGGGACCCGGCCCAACGGAGCCGCGCCCAACCCCTCCGCGACCCGCCGCGTCCGCGCAAGGCTGGCCCGGCGAATCACCGCCCAGCGCGCCGCCCCGGTCAAGCAGGTCCTCGAACCCCTGGCCGTCATCCACCGTGAGCTCCACCCGAACTCCGACCTGGGCCAGCTCCAACGCGCCTACGACGTCGCCGAAGAACTCCACCGCGAACAACGCCGCAAGTCCGGCGACCCGTACATCACCCACCCCCTCGCGGTAGCCACGATCCTGGCCGAACTCGGCATGGACACCACCACCCTCGTCGCGGCTCTGCTGCACGACACGGTGGAGGACACCGGCTATTCGCTGGAGCAGCTGAAGGCCGATTTCGGCGACAAGGTCGGCGAGCTGGTCGACGGCGTCACGAAGCTGGACAAGGTCAAGCTCGGCACCTCAGCCGAAGCGGAGACCATCCGCAAAATGGTGATCGCGATGGCGAAGGACCCGCGCGTCCTGGTCATCAAGCTCGCCGACCGGCTGCACAACATGCGCACGATGCGCTTCCTGCCTCCGGAGAAGCAGGCCCGCAAGGCGCGCGAAACGCTCGAGGTGCTCGCCCCGCTGGCGCACCGGCTCGGCATGGCCACGGTGAAGTGGGAGCTGGAGGACCTCGCGTTCGCGATCCTGCAGCCGAAGAAGTACGACGAGATCGTGCGGCTGGTCGCCGACCGCGCGCCCTCGCGCGACACCTACCTGCGCAAGGTGATCGCGGACCTGACGAACAACCTGGTGTCGTCGCGGATCACCGCGAAGGTCGAGGGCCGCCCGAAGCACTACTACTCGATCCACCAGAAGATGATCGTCCGCGGCCGCGACCTGGACGACATCCACGACCTGGTCGGCGTGCGGATCCTGGTCGAGGACGTGCGCGACTGCTATGCCGCGATGGGCGTGGTGCACGCGCTGTGGCAGCCGGTTCCCGGGCGGTTCAAGGACTACATCGCGCAGCCGCGGTTCGGCGTGTACCAGTCGCTGCACACCACGGTGATCGGGCCGGACGGCAAACCGCTCGAGGTGCAGATCCGCACCTACGACATGCACCGCACCGCCGAGTACGGCATCGCCGCGCACTGGCGGTACAAGGAAACCAAGGGCACGCACGCCAGCAACAACGCGATGGAGCTGGACGAGATCGCGTGGATGCGGCAGCTGCTCGACTGGCAGCGCGAGGCCGCGGACCCGGGCGATTTCCTCGAATCCCTGCGCTACGAACTGGCCGCGCGCGAGATTTTCGTGTTCACGCCGAAGGGCGACGTCATCACGCTGCCCGCGGATTCGACGCCGGTGGACTTCGCGTACGCGGTGCACACCGAGGTCGGCCACCGCTGCATCGGCGCGCGCGTGAACGGCCGGCTGGTCGCGCTCGAGCGGAAGCTCGAAAACGGCGAGGTCGTCGAGATCTTCACGTCGAAGGCGGAGAGCGCCGGGCCGAGCCGCGACTGGCTGCAGTTCGCCGGTTCGCCGAAGGCGCGCGCGAAGATCCGGCAGTGGTTCGCGAAGGAGCGCCGCGACGAGGCGATCGACGCGGGCAAGGAAGCGATCACCAAGGAGATCCGCAAGGTCGGGCTGCCGATCCAGCGGCTTGTGTCGGCGGAGTCGATGGGCTCGGTCGCGACCGAGCTGCGGCACGGCGACATCTCGTCGCTGTACGCGGCCGTCGGCGAGGGCCACACCAGCGCGAAGCACGTGGTGCAGCGGCTGGTCGCGCTCATCGGCGGGGTCGAGGAGGCCGAGGAGGAGCTGGCCGAGCGGGCGACGCCGTCCACGGTCACGCGCCGCCGCGGCTCGAACGACGTCGGCGTCATCGTCAAGGGTGCCAGCGACGTCTGGGCGAAGCTGGCGCGCTGCTGCACGCCGGTGCCGGGCGACGAGATCCTCGGGTTCGTGACGCGCGGCGGCGGCGTGAGCGTGCACCGGACGGACTGCACGAACGCCGACGACCTGCGGACCCAGCCGGAGCGGCTGGTCGAGGTGGAGTGGGCGCCGTCGTCGTCCTCGGTGTTCCTGGTGGCGATCCAGGTCGAGGCGCTAGACCGGCACCGGCTGCTGTCGGACGTCACGAAGGTGCTCGCCGACGAGAAGGTGAACATCCTGTCGGCCTCGGTGACGACCTCGCGGGACCGGGTGGCGGTGAGCCGGTTCTCGTTCGAGATGGGCGACCCGAAGCACCTCGGGCACGTGCTCAAGGTCGTCCGCGGCGTCGAGGGCGTGTACGACGTGTACCGGGTGACCTCGGCTTCATAGCTGATCCGGCGGCGAACAGGACGCATTGGTCGAGACCGCGGGCTGGCAGCTTCCCTGCCGGGCCCGGGGATGCGCCCGCGTGCCCCGCGCGGTCGAACAGGAGCATTTCTCCCGGGAGCGCCAGCAGGTGCAGCGGGACTGCGTTTCCGGCGAAGACCGGCGCGCGGCGTTCACGGCACCAGCTCCCCGAACCGGACCCCGTGCCGGGACGCGATGTCGCCGAGCAGCGGCACCGCGTCCGGCCACGCGGTGCCGGACGGCACGGTGCCGTCGATTTCGCGGAAGAACCGGCCCATCGCGTCGTCCGGGGTGACCACGAGGAACTTCGCGTGCGGCGTATGCACGGTGAAGGTGTTGGGCGTGCCCGCCGGGATGTGCACGAAGGCTCCTGGTCCGAGGTCGTGCAGCTCGCCGTCCAGGCAAACAGTGAGCTGGCCGTGCAGGACGTAGAACCCCTTGTTCCACGGGTCGGCGTGCGGCGGGACTGCGGGGCCGCGCGGAGCGTCGACCTCGAACAGCTCGTAGCCGCCAGTGGCCGTGGCGGACGCTTTCACCGTCACGGTCGCGTCTTTCGTGTCCAGTTCCGGGCCTTCGCCCGCGGTGGTCAGGTGAATGGTCATGCCGCCGAAGGTAGAAACGCTGCGGGGACGCGACCATCCCGGAAATCAGGGATACCGGCGCGGGAACGGCGCGCGCATACTGCGTCGAGTGTGGGAAGGCCGGGCGCGGAGCGTGCGGCGGGAGCTGGCGGCTCTCGCCTCGGCCGGGTGCGGCGTCGCCGAGCTGCACGCGGCGGCGATCGACCTGGTCGAGCGGGTCGTGCCGGCGGAGCTGACCTGCTGGGCGTCGCTGGATCCGGACACCGCCGTGATCAGCTCGATGACCAGCGGCCGGGCTCGCATCCCGGGGGAGTACGAGCCGTTGCTGGCGACGTACGAGTACGACGGCGCGGAACCGCATACTTTCGCGCAGCTCGCCCGGCGTCCGGTGCCGGTGGCGCGGCTTTCCGACCTGCCCCGTCGCGAACGCGAGCGCAGCGGGCGGTGGGCGCGGGTGTGGCGGCCGCTCGGGCTGGAGAGCGAACTGCGCGTCGGGTTCCGCGCGGACGGCGTCTGCTGGGCCGCGGCGGGTCTGGTGCGCAGGGGCGAATTCAGCGATCGCGAGGTGGAGTTCCTGACGTCGATCGGGCCGACGCTGGCGGCCGCGACGCGAGTAGCGGCGCTGGCTCGGGGTGCGGCTCCCGCGGTGGATCCGGCGATCGTCGTGGTCGGGCCGGACGGTCGCCGTCGCGGGGCGACCGAGGGGGCCGGAGCGTGGGAGTCCGAATTGGACGCGATCGCCGACGGCCGGTTCGCGGTGCTGCTGCGGGCGGTCGCGGCCGGTGCTCAGTCCGCGGCGGGCGGGACGTTCCGGGCGCGGGTCCGCGACGCGCGCGGCGGCTGGATCGTGTTGCAGGCCAGCAGATTGGTCTCGGACGACGATGCCCGCGACATCGTGGTGACGATCCGCCGCGCCTCCGGCGGCGAGCTGCTGGACGTGCTGCTGGCGGCCTACCGGCTGACCGCGCGCGAACGCGACGTGTGCCGGGAGGTGCTGGCCGGACTGTCCACTTCGGACATTTCGGCGCGGCTGGGGATCTCGGCGAACACGGTGCAGGACCACCTGAAATCGGTGTTCGGCAAGGTCGGCGTGCGCAGCCGGGGCGAGCTGACGGCGCGGCTGTCCGGTTAGGCCGGTGACCTGTCCCACAGCGGGATCGCGGCGAGGGCGCATTAGGGTGCTGGGCATGACGGACGGACTCGAGTTCACCCGCGACGGCGCCGTGGCCCGGCTGACGTTCTCCCGCCCGGAGAAGATGAACGCGATCACCCATGGCATGTGGGCGGCGATCCCGGGCGTGGCGGCCGAGGTCGAGGCCGATCCGGAGCTGAAAGCGCTCGTGCTGACCGGAGCCGGGCGGCACTTCTCCGCGGGCGCGGACATCGGCGAGTTCCGCGAGCTGCGCTCGACCGCCGAAGCCGCCGCGAAGTACGACGAGGCCGTGGACAGCGCGGTGGCGGCGCTGACCGCGATGCGCAAGCCGACGATCGCGATGGTCCAGGGCAACTGCATCGGCGGCGGCTGCCAGATCTCGGTCGCCTGCGACTTCCGCTTCGCCGCGGACGACGCGCGCTTCGGCATCACCCCGGCCAAACTCGGCATCGTCTACCACTTCGCCTCGACGCGGCAGCTGGTGTCGCTGGTCGGCCCGGCGCACGCCAAGTACTTCCTGCTGTCCGGCGAACTCGTCGACGCGACCCGGGCCCGCGAGATCGGGCTGGCCAACGACGTCTTCCCGGCCGCGGACCTGGAAGCCGCGACGGCCCGGTTCGCCGCGACCCTCTGCGGGCGGTCGCAGGCCTCGATCCGCGGGATGAACCGGATCATCGAGAAGATCGTCGCGGGCCAGGAGAAGACCGACGACGAGGTCGAGGACATCCGGCTCGCCGCGCTGCACGGGGAGGACTACGCGGAGGGCGTGGACGCGTTCCTGAACCGGCGCGCGCCCGAGTTCACCTACCGCTGACGGCCGGATAAGCAGTTGACCGGCGGGCGAGACTGAGGCCTGTGCCGCTCACCATCCATCGCCGCAGCCAGAACCCGGACCTCTTCCGGGCGACCGACCACGCCGATTTCGACCGGGCGTGGCCGGTCTTCATGCAGCACAACCCGACCGGGCACCTCTACTACGGCGAACTCGACCCCGTCGCCGACTACGTGCTGCTCGCGACGGACGGGGACGAGCCGGTCGCCAAGGCCTACTCCGCACCCTTCGCGTTCGGAGGCCCCGGACGTGAGGAACTGCCCGACGGCGGGTGGGACCAGGTGATCCGGTGGCAGCACGCCGACCGGCTGGCCGGCCGCGAACGCAACGCGGCGACCGCGCTGGAGATCGTCGTCCGCAAGGAACAGCAGGGCACCGGGCTCTCGTCGGTGATGGTGAAAGCTTTGCGGGACAACGCTTTCCGGCTCGGCCATGACGTGCTTTACGCGCCGGTGCGGCCGTCGCGGAAGGCGGACGAACCCGAGACTCCGATGAGCGAATACGCCTTCCGGGTGCGCGACGACGGCCTGCCCTACGACGCTTGGCTGCGGGTGCACGTGCGCGCGGGCGGGCGGATCGTGAAGGTCTGCCCGGTGTCGATGACCATCCCCGGCACACTCGCGCAGTGGCGGGAATGGACCGGACTGCCGTTCGACACCGACGGCCCGGTGGTCGTGGAAGGCGCGCTGAGCCCGGTGCTGGTGTCGCTGGCGCAGGACGCCGCTGTCTACGTCGAGCCCAACGTCTGGGTCGAGCACCGCAGGCCCTGAAACCGGCGGGGCTGCGTCAGATCTCGTCCCACGGCGCGGCTTCGTAAGCCGCCGTCAGCAGTTCCGGCGCGGCGGGCGAGGTGCGCAGCGGCACGTCGTCGACCGAAGCGACCAGGCGGCCGATCGTCGTGGAGTTCGTCAGGAACATCGCGTCGACTTCCGGGAGCTCCGCCGGGTACACCGGCCGCGTCTCCTGCGGGACTCCGGCCGCGCGCAGCTGTTCCGCGAGCACCAGGTACGTGATCCCCGGCAGCACCTCGGCTTCCGGCCACACGACCGTCCCGTCGCGCAGGAAGCCGACGTTCCAGATCGTCGCCTCGCTGATCCGGCCGTCGCCGCCGAGGAACACGGCGTCGTCGTAGCCGGCGAGGGCGGCGGCGCGCGAATGGTGCGTGAGGCCGAAGCCGCCGAGATGCTTCACGTGCGGCAGATCCCGTTGGTAGGCAACGGAGCGCAGCCTGATCGGGGTGGCGATGTGGTCGCTGGGCGGCGCGGTGCGCACCAGGATTTCCGGCTTCATCGCGGCGTCGTGCGGCGAAGACCGCGAGAAAATGATCACTCGCACGGACAGCGCGCCTTGCCCGGCCACGAGCCGCCGGACGTAAGCGCGGACCAGATCGGTGTCCAGTTCGCTGCCGAACACCTCCCGGGTGTTCGCCGCGAGCCGGTCCAGGTGGTAGCGAAGGCCTCGTACGCGTCCGTCGCGCACCTGCATCGCGGTGAAATGGCCGTAGCTGGTCGCGGCCGCAGCGAGATCGGCGGTGCCCGGAGCGGCACCGCCGATCTCGACGCGCACAGTCAACTCAGGAAACCGTGACGGCGGTGAACTTGACCGGCTCCTTGGGCTCGCCGGTCGAACCGTCCTGGCCGATCGCGCCGATGCCGTTCTTCGCGATCTTGTCGAGCACCTTCAGGCCCTCGTCGGAGATGCTGCCGAAGACGGTGTAGTTCGGCTGCAGCGGGGCGGTGCCGTACACCATGAAGAACTGGCTGCCGCCGCTGTTCGGCTGGCCGGTGTTGGCCATCGCGAGGATGCCGCGGCCGTACTTCGCGGTGTCGATGAACTCGTCCGGCACGGTGAAACCCGGGCCGCCGCGGCCGTCCTTCAGCACGTCGCCCTTCGCGTCCGGGTCGCCGCACTGCAGCATCTGCAGATCGGTGACGCCGAGGCGGTGGCAGATCGTGTCGGTGAAGAAACCCTGCTTCGCGAGGCTCTCGAACGCCTGGACGGTGCACGGCGCGAGCGAGCGGTCCAGGGTCATCGGGATGTCGCCCTGGGTGGTCTTCATCGTGATGTTCACGGTCCCGGCCGAGGACACGTTCTTCCCGTCCGGCGCCGTCGCTTTCTTCCCCGACGGCGGCTTTCCGCTGGCGTCCGCCGGGTACGAGCACGTCGTCGGGTTCGGCAGCGCCTTGGGGCGCTTGGGGAGCGCGGTGCGCTCGGTGGGGATGTTCGTGACGCTCGGGACCGGCGGCGCGGAACTCGACGGCGGAGCGGCGGCCTGCTGGTCGCCGCTGCCGCCGCTGTTCACGATCCACACCACGAGACCGGCGACGATGAGGACCGCACCGCCGACCACTCCAGCGCCCACGATCTTGCGTCGCTTCGCCTGTTCCGCCCGGCGCACGAGCTGCCGCTCGAGTTTGCGCTTTGCGGCTTCTCGGCGCTGCTGGTTGGTCGCCACCCGCCCTCCAGTTTCCGCTCGAAGTCACACGTCTGAGGTAGCGGCAGTGTATGGGCACAGCCTGTTAGGACCACGTACAGGGGCGGCTAGTCTTCACCGGGTCGTGATCAAGGCCGCTTCCGGGGAGGAGGGTTCGGTGCTCGTCGCCGGGTTCGCCGCGGGTCCGCTGCGCTCGAATTGCTATCTGCTGGCTCCCTCCGCCGGAGGTCCGTGTCTCGTCGTCGACCCGGGCGAAGGCGCCGCCGAACCGCTCGCCGCCGCACTGGCGGAACACGACCTGACGCCGGTCGCGCTGCTCGCCACGCACGGCCATCCGGACCACATCGGCGCCGCCGCCGAGCTGGCCCGGGAGCACGGCGTGCCGGTCCGGCTGCATCCGGGCGACGCCGATTGGTACGCCGCGCCGTACGAACCGCTCGCGCCGGGGGACGTCGAGGCAGCCGGGCTGGCCGTCGGAGTGCTCCCGCTGCCCGGGCACACGCCGGGGTCGGTGGCGTTCACCGTCGAGACGGGCGAGGGTGGCAGGCTGGTGTTCACCGGGGACACGCTTTTCGCCGGATCGGTCGGGCGCACCGGCGGATCCGGCTCCGAACTGGAGAATTCGTTGCGCACACTGCTCACGCTCGCCGACGACACCGTCGTGCTGCCCGGCCACGGACCGGCCACGACCATCGGCCGCGAGCGCGCCGGGAACCCCTTCGTGCCGGGAGCCGGGAAGTGACCGGGGACGACGGGAAACCGGCGGAGCGCCTCCCGCTGTTCGCCGACGAGCCCAAACTGCGCCGCCGCCGCGCGTGGTCCGGCGTCTTCGGCGTGCTGATCCTGGCCGCCGCGTTCGGCGGGATCGCCGGGCTGATCGGCGGGCAGGTGACCGGGCTGATCGTGGCGGCGGTCGTCGCGCTTCCGCTGATTTACGTGGTGCTGTACGCGTATCGACGGCGGATCTGGCTGGAAGGCACGACGCTGGTCGTGCGCACGTGGGGCATCCGGCGGGTCGACCTGCGGGAAGCGCCCCGGCTGGACGTGGTGATCAGCGACGTTCGCGGGACTCGCACGGTGGCGTTGCTGGTGAACGCGGGACAGCGGCGGCGCGCGGTGAAGCTCGATTTGGCGGTGTTTTCCGGGACCGGCGGACGGGAGCTGGGGGCGCTGCAGTTGCGGCGGCTGGCGGATGCCGTGCTGAACAACACTGAGGCGAATGGGCTGGTGTTTTCGGAGCTGCTGGTGGCGGAGTTGCGGGCGGAGGCTCGGGGGGACGCGGTGGCGGAGAGGCCGTTGTATCGGCTGGCTTCGGTCGCTCCGGCTGGGAAGTATTTGCAGCGGTTTCCTATGGAGGCGGTTAGCAGGTTTGTGGCTCAGTTGGATTGAGTCGGCTGTGTTTGATGGTGCGGCGGGGATTGAGCTGGGTGTGTTTGATGGTGCGGCGGGGATTGAGCCGGCTGTGTTTGATGG
>NZ_JBSHAM010000103.1:0-25626 GCF_053611505.1 Amycolatopsis sp. NPDC054798
GCACCCGCCGTCCGCATTTTTGGCTTCGTATCGGGGTGCAGGGCCGGGTGTGGCTGCGCTGGTGGGTTTGGGAGCGCGGGCTGCGGTTGAGGGGGTGGGGCGCGGGGCTTGGGTGGTCGGTTGGGGTGGGTTCGCGGGTGTCGGTGGGTGGGTGGTGGGGCTTGCGCCCCAATGTGGCATTGGGTGCGTGGGATGCACCGAACGCCACATTGGGTGCGTCGGATGCACCCAATGCCACATTGGGGGCGTCGCGGCGGGGCGGTCGGGGCGGGGCGGGTTGTGAAGGGCTCCTTGAGGGAATCTGAGGCAGTGAAGGGGCCCTTCACGGATCGGCGCGGGTGTGAGGGGAATCCTGAGGGAATCAGGGGGCGGTGAAGGAGTCCCTCACGGAAAACGGTGGCGCGAGGGGGAGTGCAGCCTGGGTCAGCTGACGGGTTCGGGGACGGCGTGGAGTTTGCCGTCGGGGCCTGTCAGGCAGGAGGCGTTGCCTTGCTGGGTGGTGAGGAAATCCGTGAGGCAGTCGGCGATCGCGGCGTGTCCCGCGGCGTTGGGGTGGAAGGATTCCTGCAGCGCGTGAGTCGCCCGGTCGACCTGGGTCAGGTCGTTCAGGTGCAGGGTGAGGCGGGTGAACCATTCTGACGCCGGGTTCGCGCCGCCGGAGCAGGCTTCGTGGTTTTCGCCTGCTCGGGCCAGGTCCAGGAAACGTGCGCCGGATTGGGCGGCTGCTTGTTTGATGCCTGCGGAGAGAGTGCTGATTCCGGTGGTGGAAATCCACTGCAGGTCGTCGGTACGGAAAGGGCAGCCGTTGAGGCTTTGCAGGTCTTCGGGGATGTTCGGGCCGACTGGGGTGGCGTAGGACTGGAGCACCAGCTGGTAATCGGCGGGGACGTAACCGGCCTGGGCCAGTACTTTTTTCACGTCGCCGACCGCGTTCGCCACCTTGGGCACCATGGCGTCCACTTTGGACTTCCAGGTTTCCTTCAGTGCGACGTTGCAGGACGGGCCGCCGGAGGAGAACCAGGCCTTGAAGCATTCGCTTACCTGCGCGGAGAATTTGGGGTCGTCGTTCGCGCCTACTGCGATCACTACTGCTGCTACCCGGTGGTCTTTCACCACGTCGGCCAGTTGCGCGGCCTGGGAGCGCTCGCCCCACTGTTTGGCGTCGCCGAGTGCTACGTGGGCGGCGGGGGCGCCGGAGCAGCCGAGGTTGACGCGTGCGGTGATGCCGGGGACGCGGACCTTCTGCACGAACGCGGCCGACGAGCGGTGGCACCAGTCGCCGTTGCGGCCGTCGGTGTCGGGGGAGTAGGCACCGGCGCCTTCGCCGGAGACGGTGCTGTCGCCGAGCGCGACGACGGTCAGCGGGCCGCGGCCGGGCGGGCCGGGGCGCGGCACTGGCTGGCCAGGCCGGCTCTCGGTGCCGAAAAAGACGAAAAAGCCCACGAGAACAGCTACGCAGGCGAGGACCAGCGCCCCCCACCACCACCGGAATCGTCGCATCGCTCGCCCAGTCTAGCGAGAACCGGCACGGCGCCGTCAGGGTTCGCGGAGGCTGGGACGCGGGTCACCGCCCGGGCAGCTGTCCACAGTGGACTCAAGGGGTCATTCGCCTGCCCAGACCGGCGGCTTGCGGTGGGCCCACGGGGCGGCCTGTTCCAGCTGCCCGGCCAGGCGGAACAGCAGGTCTTCGCGGCCGAAAGCGGCGGTGAACTGCATGCCGACGGGCAAGCCGGCGGCCTCGGCCAGCGGGACGGACATCGACGGGACGCCCGAGACGTTCGCGGCGGCGGTGTAGGGCGAGCGGTCCAGGATCCGGTCCAGCCAGCCTCGGCCGTCCAGGCGGTCCGCGCCCTCGCCGTAGACGCCGAGCGCGACCGGCGGTTCCGGGAGGGTGGGGGAGAGCAACAGGTCGTAGTGCTCGAAGTGCGCCGCGAAGGTCCGGGACACCTGGTTGCGCATGGCCAGTGCGCGGACGAACTCGTCGGCGGTGACCTGGCGGCCGTGGCGGTAGCTGGCGAGCACGACCGGTTCCAGCGTGGTTTCGTCGACGGGGCGGCCGGTCGCGGCGGCGATGCCGTCGATCCACGGGGCCAGGTTCGCGGTCCACATCCGGGCGTTGCCGAGGACGAACTCCTCCCAGGAGACGCCCAGCGCCAGCGAGGCCTCTTCGACCTCGTGGCCCAGGGAATCCAGCAGGCGCACGGTTTCGGACAGGGCGGTGGACACGGGTTCGGTCGGCGGGCGGCCGCCCCAGGGGTGCCGCAGCACCGCGATCCGCAGGCGGCCTGGGGGCAGCTGGGCTTCCTCGGCGTAGGGGCGGTCCGGGCGGGCGGCGAAGTACGGGTCGCCGGGTTCGGGGCCTTCGGTGAGGTCCAGCAGGACGGCGCTGTCGCGGACGGTCCGGCTCAGGCTGCCTTGCACGGCTAGGCCGTTGAAGACCTCGTCGGCGCCCGGGCCCTGCGAAATCCGGCCGCGGGTCGGTTTGAGGCCGAACAATCCGTTGTACGAGGCGGGAACCCGGATGGAACCCGCGGCGTCGGTGGCGTGCGCGACGGGGACGATCCCGGCGGCGACCGCCGCGCCGGAGCCGCCGCTGGATCCGCCTGCGCTCCGGTCCAGTGCCCAGGGATTGCGGGTCGCGCCGTAGAACTCTGGTTCGGTCGTGGTGCTGTAGGCCATTTCCGGGGTGGTGGTGCGGCCGATGGTGACCAGACCGGCTCGGCGGAAGCGGCGCATGAGGAAGGAGTCTTCGGGCGACACGGCGCCCGCGGCCAAACGGCTGCCCAGTTCGCTGCGCTTGCCCGCCATGGCGACGCCGAGGTCTTTGATCAGGAACGGAACGCCTGCCAGCGGGGCGGAACCGGGTGCCGGAGCGTCCTCGGGAGGCCAGGTTTCGACTACTGCGTTGATCTGCGGATTGACGGCTTCGACCGCTCGCGCGGCGGCGTCGGCGACCTCGGCCGCGGTCACTTCGCCTCGGGCGATCAGGTCGGCCAGGCCGACTGCGTCGCAGCTGGCGTATTCGGAGATTTTCACTCGCACATCCTTCGGAAGACTCAATCGTCTCGGGTGATACCGAGCGGTATCACTAGGGACGGTTGTGTACCGTAGCCGGTGACGCAGCGGACCGCCAGGCCCCCTCCCGAAACCGAGGACGAAACCGATGACCAGCACCTCAGCCCGGCGGCCGACGAGGGTCGCGACGCTGCCGCCACGCGAGCGCATCCTCGACGCGGCCGAGGAGCTGTTCCTCAACGAGGGCGTGGTCCGGGTCGGGGTCCAGGCGATCGCGGACCGCGCCGGGACCACGAAGATGGCGATCTACCGGCATTTCGGCACCAAGGACGCGCTCATCGCGGAATGGCTGCGGATCGTCGTGCACGACTACTCCGCCGCGTTCGACGCGGCCGAACAGGAGCATCCGGGGGATTACGCGGAGCAGATCCGCGCGGTGGGGCGGTTCATCGTCGACGGCCTGCCTGAGTTCTCCCACCGCGGCTGCCCGTTCACGAACTCGGTCGCCGAACTGCCCGACCCGGACCATCCCGCGCGAAAGCTGATCAGCGAGCACAAGACCCGGCAGTTCGGCAGACTCCGGGCGATGTGCGAGGGACTCGGCCTGCCCGACCCGGACCTGGGCGCCGCGGAACTGACGTTCGCGATGGAGGGCGCGCAGATCGCGGTGCAGAACGGCGGCGTCGAGAACGTCGGCGCGCACCTGACGAAAATCGTCGAAGGGGTGATCAGCCGCGGGAAGCGATAGCGGCGCGTTTCCGTTGCAGCAGAACGCGTTCGGCTTCGTTGGCGGCCAAGCGCAGGGCCGCGTCGTAGGCCTCGACAGCTTCGGCGGTCCGGCCTAGCCGGGCAAGCAGATCGGCCCGGACGGCGTGGAACAGGTGCCGGTCGCCGAGGTCCAGACTGTCCACAATGGCCAGTGCGGCGGCCGGGCCCTCGACCTCGGCGACCGCGACGGCGCGGTTGAGCGCGACGATCGGTGTCGGGGCGAGGGCGAGCAGCTGGTCGTAGAGGGCGAGGATCTGGACCCAGTCGGTGCCGTCGCTGTGCACGGCGTTGATCGCGGCCTGGATCTGGTACGGCCCTGGGCGGTCGAGCCGCAGGCAATGGCGGACCAGGTTCTGGCCTTCGGTGATGAGCGGCCAGTCCCAGAGGGCGCGGTTCTGGTCGGGCAGCAGGACCGGGATTCCGTCGGTGCCGAGCCGGGCCGGTCGGCGCGATTCGGTGAGCAGTTGCAGGGCGAGCAGGCCCAGCACTTCGGGTTCGCCGGGGAGTAGTGCGGCCAGGACCCGGGTCAGGCGGATCGCTTCGGACGCCAGGTCCGGACGGGTGAGGTCGGCGCCGCTGCTGGCGGTGTGCCCCTCGGTGAAGATCAGGTACAGCACGGCGAGGACGGCATTGAGCCGCGTGGGGAGGTCGGCGGCGTCGGGGACGCGGTAGGGGATCCGGGCGGCGCGGATTTTGGCTTTCGCTCGCACTAGCCGTTGTGCCAGCGTCGATTCCGGCACGAGGAACGCGTGCGCGATCTCGGCGGTGGTGAGCCCGCCCAGCAGCCGCAACGTGAGCGCGACCCGGGCGGCGGTGCCGAGGGCGGGGTGGCAGCAGGTGAAGATCAGCCGAAGCCGTTCGTCGGGGACCGCGCCTTCGTCGAACGGTTCGGCGGCGTGCAGGAGTGCGGCCTGCGCGTGGCGGTCGGCGCGAGTGGATTCTCGGCGGAGCCGGTCGATGCCGCGGTTGCGGGCGGTCGTGACGAGCCAGCCCGCGGGACTCGGGGGAAGCCCGTCGGACCGCCATTTCACGGTGGCGATCGCGCACGCTTCCTGGACGGCCTCCTCGGCGAGATCGAGGTCGCCGAAGACCCGCGCGAGCACCGCGACCGCGCGGCCGTGCTCGGCGCGGAAAACCCGCTCGAGCACGGCCGTCGAGATCACTGGAACTGCCGGACTTCCACCGGCAACGTGGTGATTTCCGAGATCCGGCGCGCCCACTCCGTCGCGGCGGCCGGGTCGGGCGCGGTGACGATGGTGAAGCCGCCCAGGTGTTCCTTGCCCTCGGCGAACGGGCCGTCGGTGTACAGGACGTCGTCGCCGGACGCCCGGACCACCTTGGCCGCGGCGGCCGGTTGCAGACCGCCCGAGAACACCCAGGCACCGGCCGCTTTCATCTCGTCGGTCACCGCGTCGAGGCGTGCCACGACCTCCGCCAGCACCTCGGGATCCGGGGTTCCGCCGTCGGGCTGGCAGATCCCGAGCAGGTACTGCGGCATGAGACGCCTCCTTCGCTCAGCGTTGCCGGGCCGGGCGCACGATCATCTCGGTGACGTCCACGTCCGCCGGCTGGTCGAGAGCGTAGGCGATGGCGTCGCCGATCGCTGCCGGTTCGATGGCGTTCTTGCGATAGCTCCGCATGAACTCCTGCGTTTCCGGGACGCTGATCGTGTCCGCCAGCTCGGAGGTCACGACACCGGGGGAGACCGTGGTGACGCGGATCGACGGGTCGCATTCCAGCCGCAGGCCCTCGGTGATCGCCCATGCCGCGTATTTCGTCCCGCAGTACACCGCCGCGGTCGGCGTGACCTGGTGCGCGCCGATCGACGCGACGGTCACGAAGTGGCCCCGGCGCTGGCGGGTGAAATGCGGCAGCGCGGCGGCGATGCCGTGCAGCAGGCCCCGGATGTTGACGTCGATCATCCGGTCCCATTCCTCGACCAGCCCCGCGTCCAGCCGGGACAGCGGCATCACCCCGGCGTTCGCGACGAACGCGTCGATCTCGCCGTGGTCGCGCACCGCGCGGTCGACGAACTCGGCGACGTCGGCGCGGTCGGTCACGTCGAGGCGGCGGGCTTCGATTCCGTCCGCGCTGGCAGCGAGTTCGGCCAGGCGGTCTTCGCGGCGCGCTCCGGCGATCACGCGCCAGCCGTCCGCGACGAGGCGGCGGGCGGTGGCTTCGCCGATGCCGCTGCTGGCACCGGTGATCAGGGCGACTTTGCTCATTCGGATTCCTTCGGGAAGTCGGCGGACAGCGTGACGTCGCGCCAGTCGTCGAACGTTGTGCGGAGAGTGTCGAGGCGGGCGGTGGCGATGTCGTAGGCCGCTCGGCCGAGCAGCAGCCGCAGCGGCGGCTCGGCCGAGTTGACGGCTTCGATGACCGCGGTCGCGGCGCGGTCGGGGTCGCCGGGCTGCTTGCCGTAGGTGGCGAGCGTCGAGGTGCGGCGCGCGCCCGCGGTGTCGGCGTAATCGTCGATGCGGATCGAGGATTCCCGCATCGACGGTCCCGACCAGTTGGTGCGGAACGCCGCCGGTTCGACGATCGTGACGCCGATGCCGAGCGGGCCGACCTCGGCGGCGAGCGACTCGGTGAAACCTTCGACGGCGAACTTGGTCGCGTGGTAGTAACCGGTCGCGCCGAAGGCGGCCAGCCCGCCGAGCGACGAGACCGAAACGACGTGGCCGCTGCGCCGCGCTCGCATTCCCGGCAGGACCGCGCGGGTCATCGCCATCAGTCCGAAGACGTTGGCGTCGAACAACGCGCGGATCTCGGCGTCCTCGCCCTCTTCGGCGGCGGCGAGATAGCCGTAGCCGGCGTTGTTGACGAGCACGTCGATCCGGCCGAAGACGCGTTCCGCTTCGGAGACCGCGTTGGCGATCTGCTGCTGGTCGGTCACGTCGAGCGCGACCGCCAGCGCACGGCCGGGGTGTGCGGCGACGAGGTCCGCGACGCGTTCGGGATCGCGAGCGGTCACGACCGCGCGCAGGCCGCGTTCGAGGACGGCGGTCGCGAGCGCGCGGCCGAGACCGGTGGAACATCCGGTGATAAACCAGACGGTTGCGTTGTTTTCAGACATGGAGCTACCCCTGAAGAAATTCGGAAATGGTGAAAAAGGGTCAGCGTTGCGGGCGGTCGCCCGCGGCGAGACTGCCCAGCAACCCCAGCGCGGCCTCGGACGGGCTGCCCGGATCCGCTTGGTACACCACGAGTTGCTGGCCGGGAGCGCTGTTCACGGTCATCGATTCGTAGTGCAGGCTGAGCATTCCGACGAGCGGGTGCCGGAACCGTTTCGTCTCGTGCGTTTTCTGCCGGAGGTCGTGGCGCGCCCACAACCGGCGGAAATCGGCGCTTTTGAGCGACAGTTCGCCGACCGCCTCGATCAGGAGCGGATCGTCCAGATCGGTGCCCGCCGCCGAGCGCAGCCCGCCGACGGTGTTGACCGCGACCCGCTCCCAGTCCGGGTAGAAGTCCCGGGCGTCGGGGTCGAGGAACACCAGGCGCAGCAGGTCGCCGCTGTGCTCGTGCCCGGCGAACAGCGCTTCGCCGAGCAGATTCGACGCGAGGACGGTCATGCACCGGCCGAGCACGACCGCGGGCGTCTGCGGCCACGCGTCCATCAGCTGCACCAGGCGTGAGCTGACGCGTTCCTTCGCCGGGCGGCGCCTGGCCCGCTTCGGCCGGGCCAGCGAATGCAGGTGGGCCAGCGCCTCGTCGTCGAGGCGCAGCGCCCGGCCGAGCGCGTCGACCACCTGCGCCGACGGCGTGCGCTCCCGGCCCTGCTCAAGGCGCACGTAATAGTCGGTGCTCACCCCGGCCAGCTGCGCGACCTCCTCCCGGCGCAGGCCGCTGACCCGGCGCCGGGTGTCGGCGAGCTGGTCCGCGTCCGCCGGTGCGGTGATGCCGCGCCGGGCCCGCAGAAACTCGCCGAGAAGGTTGCTGTCGCTCATGAGACCAGGCTAGATCGCGCGCGGCGGCTGTGGGCGGCGCAAAGGGGGTGCGGTCCTCCCACCCTCGCGGTACCCCGGCGGGCAGTGGTTCAAACCTTTCCGGTCCCGCTCTGCCCGCGCGCACCGCGGCCGCGGAACCGGCAGGCAGACTGTTTTGACTGGTCAGCGGCGCTGGCCGACCCTGCTGAGACCACCCCTCCACCGGAAAGGCGAACCATGCGCCGCACCCCGCTGATCCTGGCCGTCGTGGCCGCCGCGTCGATGACCGCCGCGCCCGCGCAGGCAGCCGAAACCTGGACCACGGTGTTCGAGGACACCTTCGACGGCCCCGCCGGCACCGGTCTCGACCCGCGGAACTGGCTCTACGACAAGGGAACCGGCTACCCCGGCGGCGCCGCGAACTGGGGCACCGGGGAGATCGAGACGGCGACCGACTCGACGGGCAACGTCTACCACGACGGGGCCGGGCACCTGGTGATCAAGCCGCTGCGGGACGCGAACGGGGCGTGGACGTCCGGCCGGATCGAAACCCAGCGCACCGACTTCGGCGCCCCCGAAGGCGGGCAGATGGAGATGAGCGCGACGATCCAGCAACCGGATCCGGAGCACGGGCTGGGCTATTGGCCCGCGTTCTGGGCGATGGGCGCGGACGCCCGGCCGGTCGGCGCGACGAACTGGCCGAGCATCGGCGAGCTGGACATCATGGAGAACGTGAACGCGCTGGACAAGCATTCCAGTACGTTCCACTGTGGACAATGGGCCGGGGAATGCCACGATCCCGACGGGATCAGCAGCGACCTGCAGGACTGCGCCGGCTGCAAGACGGGGTATCACACGTATTCGGTGGTGGTGGACCGCCGGGACGCGGCCGCGGAGGAGCTGCGGTTTTCCCTGGACGGCAAGGAAACCTTCGCGGTGAAGCAGAACCAGGTGTCCGACGCCACCTGGAAGGCGGCGGTGGACCACGGGTTCTTCGCGATCTTCGACGTGGCGATCGGCGGGTCTTATCCGAACAAGGTGTGCGGGTGCACGAGCCCGGGGGCGGACATCACGCCGGGGGCGGGGATGAGCATCGACGGATTTTCGGTGAAGGTCAGCAAAAACTGATCTTCGGCCACGGATCGATCCGGACGCGGCCGAGCTGCGGCGTCGACCCATCGACGCGCGCGGCCGCGGCGGGATCGGTGAACACCAGAACCGACTCGTCGAGCCGGTTAAAGGACAATCCGGTCTCGTGCTCGATCAATTCGCCCGCGACGAGCAGCAGCGGCTGGCCTCCGACGCGCAGATCGACTTCGGCGAGCACGCCCCCTTCGGCGAAGACGACGACGTCCTCGACCTGACCGGTCGGAAGTTCGGCCAGCGCGGTCCACCGGTAGATCCCGTCCCCGTGCTCCCGGTTCTCGAACCGGGGGTCCGGGCGGCGTCGCGGCCACAGCCCGAACAGATCGTCATCCTGGTAGCAATTGATTCCCAGCGCACGGCCGTCGTCCAGGTACGCCTGCATGCCCCACAATTGCAGGCAGGGCACTGCCGGGTCGGTGAACTGCGGGCGGCCGTCCGGACCTTCTTCCCGCAGCGCCATCTCCACACCGGCCCACGACTCGATGTGCCTGCCGCGCAGGGAGTCGAAATCCTGGGCCCGCTCGACCACCCACTCGGTGTATGTCACCGCAGCAGTATCCCGGAAAGTCAGCCCGCGCCGGAAAGATCCGTCGTTTCCGCCAGCCGCGTCACCACGTCCAGCAGCGCGGCCGGGCGCGGGCCGTCAGCGCGCCAAGCCACCACCGTGCGCGCGGACTCGCCTTCCAGCGGCACGAACACCACCCCGGTGCGGCGCAGGCTGTGCGCGGACCGCGCCAGGCGAGTCACGCCCACGCCCGCCGCGACCAGCCCCAGCAACCCCTGCACGGTCGCGGTGCGCTGCACGACCTGCGGGGTGAATCCGGCCGCGGCGAAGTCGTTGTCGTACTTGCGGTGCCAGGGGTCCCACGACGTGCGCGGAGTCAGCACCCACGGCTCGCCCGCCAGGTCGGCCAGGCGGAGCGACGGACGGTCGGCCAGCCGGTGGCCCGACGGCAGGACCGCGCAGACCTCTTCGGTCAGCAGGGTGTGCGTCTCCAGGCCGTCGACCAGCGGCGGGCGGGTGAAGCCAGCGTCGAAGCGGCCGCCGAGGACACCGTCGGCCAGTTCCGCGATGGCGACTTCGGCGGTGGTGACGGTCAGCTCCGGCAACTGCTCCCGCACCGCGCGCACGACCGGCGGGAGCAGGTAATTCGCCGTGCTGGCAAGGAAAGCCAGCCGCAGGGTGCCGATCTCGCCGCGGATCGCACGAGAGACCGTCGCCGCCGCTGCGTCGGCGCGGGCGAGCACAGCACGTGCTTCCGGCAGAAAAAGGTCGCCGATCGGGGTGAGCCGGGTCCCGCGAGCGTCGCGGTCGAACAGCTTCGCGCCGAGTTGGCGTTCCAGCACGGTGATCTGCTGCGACAGCGACTGCTGGGCGATGTGCAGGGCCGCGGCGGCGCGCGTGAAGCTCGTCGTCTCGGCGACCGCGACGAAGTAGCGGAGCTGCCGCAGCTCAGGGGGCACAGGCTGAGACTGTAGCCCGCCAGCGAACCGGTGTTGGCGGGCCCCGGTGCGTGCGCGTCAGGATCGGAGGGAGAGAAACCACTGGAGGGACTGCTCAATGACCGAGGAAACCGACGGCCGCGTCTGGCTGATCACCGGGTGCTCGAGCGGCTTCGGCCGCGAACTCGCCCAGGCCGCGCTGGCCGCGGGGGACCGGGTCCTCGCGACCGCCCGCACACCGGAGACACTCGGCGACCTCGCCGAAACGGGCGGGGACCGGCTGCGCACGGCGGCGCTGGACGTCACCGATCCGGCGCAGATCGACGCGGCGGTGCGGACCGCGCTGGACGAGTTCGGCCGGATCGACGTGCTGGTCAACAACGCGGGCCACGGGTCGGTCGGCGCGGTCGAGGAACTGACGCTGGCCGACCTGCGTGCGGTGCTGGAGGTGATGTTCTTCGGTGCGGTCGCGATGACGAAGGCGGTCGTCCCGCTGCTGCGGGAACAGGGGAGCGGCACGATCGTGCAGATGAGTTCGATGGGCGGCTTGCTCGCCCCGCCCGCGTTCGGAGCCTACTGCGCGGCGAAATTCGCGCTGGAAGGCCTGTCCGAGGCGCTCGCGGCGGAAGTCGCGCCGCTCGGGGTCAAGGTGCTGATCGTGGAGCCGGGCGCGTTCCGCACGTCGTTCGGCGGCACGGCGATGCACCGGTCCGAGCGGATCGACGCTTACGCGGAATCGACCGCGGCGACCCGTGCCGCGATCGAGGACATGGACGGGACGCAGCCCGGCGACCCGGCGAAAGCGGCGGCCGCGATCCTCCGCGCAGTGGACGCACCGGACGCACCGTTGCGGCTCGCGCTCGGCGGCGACGCGGTGGACGCGATCCGCGGCAAGATCGCGGCTCTGACGAAGGATCTCGATTCGTGGGAGACGGTCAGCCGGGCGACCGCGCTGGACTGACCGGCAGGTGGCCGCCTCCCCAGCAGGAGACGGCCACCTGGGATCACGGATAATTCGGGACGTTGACCGGCTTGGTGCCGTCCGGAGTCACGTCGCCGGTGTCGTTCACGACGTGGGTGATCGTGCCGCGATGGTTCAGCGACACCGTGAGCAGGCTGTGCAGCTTCACCCCGCCGTTCTGCGGCACCTCGAACGCGTGATAGCTCGAAACCGCCGGGTTGGTGTCGAAGAAGCAGTAACTGCCCAGGCCCCACGCCTCGTGCGACGTCACGTCCGGGCCGACCTTGTATGCGGCGTATCCGGCAGTGCCGGGCGCGGAATTCCACGAAGCCTGGTCCGGGACGTCGTAAGGCATCTCGTTCTGGAAGAAGATCGTCTTCCCGTTCTGGCCGTTCCACACCACCTGGAACTTCTGGTAGTGCTCCACGAACAGCCCGGTCGCGGTCACGTTGTCGCCGTTGACGAGGACGCCGGTGTCGGCGGTGTTCGTGGTCCAGCCGACGGTGCCGTTGTTCCCGTGGTCGGCGCGCCAGGCCCAGACGTGGTCGACGATCGTGTCGTCGCTGTTGACGACCAGGCTGTTGGCCGCCTTGCCCGCCAGATCGCCGCCGACGCGGAAGAACACGTCTTGCAGCGACGTCGGATTCGCCGCGTGGCTGGTGTGCTTGCCGCTTTCGCCGACGGTCAGCAGGGACTGCGAATTCTCGGTCCCCGCGTCGAACAGCAGGCCCTTCACCCGCACACCGTCCACATCGGACACATGCATCGCGTCGACGCCGTGGTCCGGGATCAGCGTCGGGTAGCCGATGCCGAGCACGGTCGTGCCCGGGCGGGTCACGTTCAGCGTCTGGTCGAGGTGGTAGGCGCCGGGCGTGAAGAACAGGTTGCAGCCGGAGTCGAGGGAGCTGTTGATGCTCTCCGCGGTGTCGCCGGGCTTGACGACACGGAACTGGCTCATCGGAACGGAATCACCGGGCGTGCCGCCGTTCGCCCAGCTCGGCCCGGACGCGTTCGTGCGCAGGGACGGCAGGAAAACGCGGTAGTTGCCGCCGTCGTCCAAGTACAGGTACGGCACGTCGCGCGAGACCGGGGTGGTGTCGAGCGTGGTTTCCGGCGGGTTCGGGAAGGAGTTGGCCGGCGCGCCGGTGGTCCCGGAGAAGACCATGTTCCACACGCCGCCGTCCCAGCTGCCCAGCGCCGAATCCCGCGTGTACCACTGCTGCTGCGAAACCGAAGCGGCCTGACCGGACACGCGGGTGTCGGCGACGTAGCCGCCGCTCGCGTAGCCGTAGCTGGCCGGGAACAGCTGCAGCCCGCCCTTGATGTCCATCCGGCGGAACGGCGCGGCCTGCGACACCGCCCAGCGGTCGCTGCCGCTGGAAGGCGTGACGGCCATGTTCTCCGCCGAACGCCAGAAGTTCTGCAGCGCGGAGCCCTGGTCGGACTCGTTGAAGGCGTCCACGGTGATGTCGCCGTTGATCTGGACGTCGTCCGGATTCTGGCCGAGGCCCGCGACGGAGGTGTAGAAGCCGACGTTGTCGTGCACCGCGTAGGCGCCCGGCTTGAACAGGTGCGCGACGCGGCCCGAGCCGAACTGCGCGGTCTGGGTGTCCTTCTGCGCCTCGAAGTCCTTGTCCAGCTGGGCCTGGATCGTCGCGGAAGGCATTCCCGGGTCGAAAATGTGCACGTTCGGCCCGAAATCCGGCTGGTCGGACTGGCCGGTGCAGTCCGCCTGCGCCGACGCTGGGGCCGCGGCTGCGGGGACGGCGAGCCCGGCCGCGGCCAGCAGCGCCAGCGCGAGCAGGGCAGGGCCGCGGGACCGGGACGGCCGCCCGGGTGGTCGATAGGTCCGGTTCACGGGGGGACACCTCCGCCGGTAGGGGATTTGCCAACCAGTTTGTCGTCGGCAACAACAAATTAAACGCCCAGCTCGGCGCCGCCGGTCACAACTCGGTCACGGTTGTCTGGACCACTGGCGCGATTCCGGCTATCGGAATCTTGTTCACGTCCGGGTGACGCAGCCAGCCTCGCGGCGCGTTGTGCCGCACGATGGGCCGTGGACCTGCCGCCGTGAAGATCGGAGTCTCGGTGACCCGGACAGCAACGGACAAAACCTGGCGGCTCGGCTTCGCCGCCGTCGCGTCGGCCGCGGCGATGGCGTGCGGCGTCGCCACGGCCGGACCGGCCGCTGCCGCGGACTACTCGAAGGCCGGCGAGAATGTTGCCGGTTCACAAATCCTGCGGCACGAGGGCGTGCGGAGCGGAAGCCCGCGGCTCGACCCGTCGGCCGGGCAGACCCTCGGCCACGACGTGAGCGGCCACCAGGGCGCGGTCGACTGGGGCCAGGCCGCCGGCGCGGGCGCCCGGTTCGCCTACGTCAAGGCGACCGAGGGCACCGGATTCGTGAGCCCGCAGTTCGACCAGCAGTACAACGGCGCGCACAGCGCGGGCCTGATCCGCGGCGCCTACCACTTCGCCCGCCCGGACGTCTCCAGCGGCGCCGAGCAAGCCGACTACTTCATCGCTCACGGCGGCGCGTGGCGCGGCGACGGCACGACGCTGCCGGGCGCGCTGGACATCGAATACAACCCGTACGGCGACGCCTGCTACGGCAAGAGCCAGGCCGACATGACCGCGTGGATCGCCGACTTCACCCACCGGTACCTGGCGAAACAGCGCCGCAGCGCGATCATCTACACCTCGACGTCGTGGTGGAAGCTCTGCACCGGCAACGCGGGCGGGTTCGGCGACACCAACCCGCTGTGGCTCGCCCGGTACGCCCCGGAGATCGGCGAACTCCCGGCCGGATGGGACAAGCAGAGCATCTGGCAGTTCTCGCGCACCGGCAGCCTGCCCGGCGACCAGAACTACTACAACGGCCCGATGAACCGCGTGGAGGCGCTCGCCAGGGGAGGCGGTTCGTCGGCGTAATCGCCGGAAAACCGTGCCGGAGAGGGCCCGGGCGTAGTTGGATCCGCGGGTGACCTTCGCGATCGGACTCTTCGACCTCTTCGCCTACGCCGTTCCCGGCGCCCTGCATCTGGCGGTCCTGGCCTATCTCGCCGGACGGCTGCACTGGATCGACCTCGCCGCCGTCGCCCGCGGGCCGGGCGTGCTGGTGGTGATCGGGGTCGCGGTGGCCAGCTATCTGCTCGGGTACCTGGCGTATCCGATGGGCGCGCGGGCGGCGCGGTGGCTGCCGCAGCGGCGGAAGCGGAACGCACGCGAGGAGTTCCTGCGCCGGAACCCTTCCGCGCACGGGTGCGCGTTCGTCGAGGCGGACTCGTTCCTGCTGCTTTCGGCGCTGCAACTGCACGACGCCGACGGGGCGATGGAGGCGACCCGGCTGCGCACCGCCGGGCTGATGCTGCGCAATGCCAGCCCGGCGATGGCGTTCGGGCTCGCGGCATCGGTGGTGGAGCTGATCGCGGGGTCGCATCGGGTGTTCGCGGCGTGTGCTGCGGCGCTGTTCGCCGTGGCGTGCCCGGCGTTGGTCGCGCAGGGCCGGCTGATGTCGCATTGGGCGAGCGTGAAGACGCTGGAGCTGAGCTACTGGGTGCCGGAGGTGGAGGAGACTTTTGCGGCCAGGCGGGTGGCGGAGTGACGTGAAATCCCGGCCGCGGCGAACCGCGGCCGGGATTTCAGCGAAACTGCCTCAGCGACCCCGGAAGCGCGCAGCCAGCGCCGCGATCGGAGAGCGCCGTCCCCGCAAAGGAACCTCGCCGGAAGTGATGTCCGCGAGCAGTGTCGCCACCGTCTCCCGGGCGCATGTCCGGTTCGCGCCGATTCCGCCGGACGGGCCGCGTTTGATCCAGCCCACCACGTACGCACCGGTCCGGCCCTCGACCCGGCCCGCGGTGTTCGGGATCGTTCCGGCCGCTTCGTCGAAGGGGAGCCCGGGCACCGGACGGCCCCGGTAGCCGACTGCGCGGACCACCTGACCGGCGGCGATCTCGACGGGACCGGAAGGTCCGTCGACGCGCAGCCCGCGCACCTGCCGGTCGCCGGTGATCTCCAGCGGCGAGGAGTGGAATCGCAGCACGATCCGTCGCGGGCCGTCCGCGGGAGGGGCGGTCCAGTCGACCGTTTCGCGGGCCAAGTCCTTCAGCAGCGCGGCTTTTCCATCGTCGGCATCGATCGCGGCGGCGGTGCGCGGGTCTTCGGTGTCGACCACCAGCGGGACGTTCGCCCGCTGCGCCAGTGCGATCAGCTCGGGGGAGGTGTAGGCGGCGTCTTCCGGGCCGCGCCGGGCCAGCAGCACGACCTCGCGGATCTTGCTGGAGCGCAACCGTTCCAGCGCGTGCGGCGCGATGGTTGTCTCGGAGAGATCGTCCGGATCGGCGGTGAGGATCCGGGCCACGTCGAGTGCGACGTTGCCGGTGCCGATCAGCACGACTCGTTCCGCGGAGAGGTCGACCGCGTGCGCGGGGACATCCGGGTGGCCGTTGTACCAGGCGACCACCGTCGTCGCGGCGAGGCTGCCGGGGAGGTCTTCGCCGGAGAGGCCGAGAGCCCGCGCGGAAGACGCGCCGACCGCGTAGATCACGGCGTCGTGCCGCTCGGCCAGTTCGTCGACCGTCACATGCCGGCCGACCTCGACGCCGAGTTTCAGCTTCAGCCGCGGGTGGTTGTGGAACCGCGAGAAAGCCTCGCCGATCCGCTTCGTGTCCGGGTGGTCCGGGGCGACGCCGTAGCGCACCAGGCCGCCCGCGACCGGCAGGCGGTCGATCAGCGTGACGCGCGCGTTGGTGTGCAGCAAAAGGTCTTCCACCGCGTACATCCCGGCCGGGCCGGTGCCGACGACAGCGACGTCCGCGGGTTCGAGGTCGCTCGGGATGTCCCGGTCGAACGTCGGCGGGCCCCACCGGTGGAAGTTCGGCGCCGGGTTTGCGGTGACCGTCGGGCGGTCGGCGAAGAAGTCCGCGTTGATGCCCGCGTACACCTTCATCGAGTCGGTCAGCAGGTCCACCGGGAAGATCGCGTCGACCGGGCACGCGTCGGCACAGGCCCCGCAGTCGATGCAGGAGGCCGGGTCGACGTACAGCATCTCGGTGGTCCCGAAGTCCGGCTCGTCCGGCGTCGGGTGGATGCAGTTGACCGGGCAGACCGACACGCACGTCGCGTCGTTGCAACAGGTCTGGGTGATCGCGAAGGCCATGTCAGATCAGATTCGCCCGCTTGTAGAACACCAGCGCCGGCTTCGTGAGCAGACCGCACGAGCCGAGGAACTCCATCAGCCCGGCACAGCTCGAGCGCATCATCGACTTGTGGTGCTCGTTGGCCTTCGCCTCGCGCAGCGCGCGCTCGGCGTCCAGCCCGGCGTTCTTGTACACGTCGCGGTTGACCATGCTGCTGACGATGAAGTACGACGCGATCGCGATGACCAGCGCGTTGAACTGACGGCGCACCGCACCCGCGCCCTCCAGCTGCTCGCGCGTCTCCTCGCGGGCGAACTTCATGTGCCGCGACTCTTCGACGACGTGAATGTTGTTGATGGTGCGCACAAACGGGACCACGCGCTCGTCGCGCATCCAGTCGCGCTGCATCACGTCGAGAACCTCTTCGGCGACCAGGATCGCCGCGTACGCCGCTTCGCCGCCGGCGACCGCCTTGAAGACGCGGCCCAGTTCCACGGCGAGCTTGCGCGGCCGGTACGGGGGAGCGCCGAGCTTCTGCGCGCCGCGGGCGAACATGATCGAGTGGCGGCATTCGTCGGCGATCTCGGTGAGCGCCCACTGGAACGCCGGGTCGGTCGGGTCCTTCGCGTAGAAATCGCGCAGCACCATCTGCTGCAGGATCATCTCGAACCAGATCCCGGTGCTCGCGACCGACGCCGCCTCCTGGCGGGTCAGCTCCTTCTGCTGCTCCGGGGTCATCTCGGCCCAGTAGCTCGTGCCGTAGAGCGTGCTCCACTCCGGGCTGGCCCCGTGGAAGTCCTTGTCCAGCGGGGTTTCCCAGTCCACCTCGGTGGCCGGGTCGTACGACAGGGTCGCGGAGGAGTCGAGCAGCCGCTGCGCGGTCTCGTGCCGGCCGGACGGGGCTGCTTCCGGTGCTCGCTGCACGTCTGCGCTGGTCATTCGGTCCTCCCTGAGCGACGTTGATTAGGCGTTACCGCGATTCACTGTTACCTAAGGTAACACCTATCTGGCCGTACCGCGAGAGGCCCCGGCGAACCGCGTGTCGTCCGTTCGGGCAATCGGGCCGGGAAAGGGTCGCTGAACTGGCAGGATGAGCCGCGAAAGTCTTCTTGACCCCGGAGGAACGCCGTCGTGACGCAACCGCCGCAGCCCGGCCAGCCGCCGTACCCCGGCACGGAGCCGCAGCAGTACTCGCCGTTGCCGCCTGCTTACGGCGGGCAGATGCCCTACAGCGGCCAGTACGCGACGCAGCCGCCCATGCCCCAGATGCCTCAGGCGCCCCAGGTTTCTCAGACCGCGTATTTCGGGGCGACGGCCATCGTGGCGGCGACCTTGACCTCGGTCATCGGCCTGGTCAGCACGATCGGCTTCGTCGTGGCGGTGATCCGGATGATCGCGCATCCGTCCTCGGGCAGGCTGCTTCCCATCGGCATCGTCGGCGCGGTGGACCTGGCGATCGCGGCGCTGACGGTCGTCGGCGCGATCGGGCTGTTCAAACGTTCCGCCGCGGGCCGGATCTGTGTGCTCGTCGGCTGCGGGCTGGCGGTGCTGGACATCGTCGTGCTGATGATCGTCAGCCTCGATTCCAGTTTCGTCCGCAAGAGCGCGCCGACCACGCTGCAGATGACGTTCCCGAGCGGCTTCCTCTGGCTGATCGTCCCGGTGGCCGCCCTCGTGCTGGCGGCGCTGCGGGGGACCAGCGCGTGGCTGCTGCCGAAAACCCCGCCGATGCCGTACCACCCCGGCTGGTGACCGTCCGGGAAGAAATCCTCCGCACCGCCCGGCTGCGGCTGACCGCCTGGCTGCCCGAGGACCTGGACGACCTCGCTGCCCTGCACGCCGACGGCGAAGTCATGCAGCAGATGACGACCGGCCCGCAGACTCGCGAGGCGACCCGCGATCGGCTTGAAGCGTTCATCGCCGAACATCGGCGGCGGGGCTGGTCGAAATGGCGCGTCGAAGGCGCGGCGGGGTTTCTCGGCCGGGCCGGGTTCGGCGTCGCTCATCGCAGCGGGCACCGGGAAGTCGGCTATCTGCTGGTGCGCGAGGCGTGGGGTGCGGGCTTGGCCACGGAGCTGACGGAGGCGCTCCGGCGGTGGCACGAAGACCACCCGGAGCCCGCTCTCGCGCCCGAGCTGCGGGCGTATGTGCTGCCCGGCAACGCGGCGAGTTGCCGGGTGCTCGAGAAAGCGGGCTTCCGGGAGATCGGCGAGGAGGACGGGCAGCTCGTGTTCGAGTCAGGCCGTTCCTGACCGCCGCAGCCGGGGCAGCACCGCCAGCCACAGCAAAACGGTCGCGACGCCGTACGCCGCTGTCATCGTCAGGCTCATCGACAACGGCGTAGTCCCGCCCAGCGACACCAGCGGCGCGACGATCGGCCCGATCGCGAACGACGACGTCCCGAGCAACGCCGCGGCCGTCCCGGCGCGCTGACCGTGGTTGGCCAGGGCCAGCGCGTTCCCGTTCGCCTGCGTGGTCCCGCCCGCGAACATCAGCAACGCCAACGGGATCAGCAAGGCCGCCAGTCCGGCCCCGAACAGCACCGCGCCCAGCATCGTCAGCGCTGCCGCCGCGGTGAAGGTCGTGCCCAGGACGTACATCCGGACCGGTCCGGCGCGCCGCACCGCGGCCCGGTTCGCCTGCGCGCCGAGCACCGACATCACCGCGTTCGCCGCGAAACACGCGCTGAACAGCTGCGGCGACAACGAAAACCCGTCCTGCAGCACGAAACTGATCGACGCCAGGTAGGTGAAGAACGCCGCCCCGCCGCAGGTGCTCACGAGCAGGAAACCCAGGAACAGCCGGTCTTTCAGCAGGATCCGGAACTCGCCGCCGCCGCGCCGCCGATGTCGTGCCTCGGGCGGCAGGCTCTCCGGCAGCGCGGTCGCGGCGACGATCAGCAACGCCGCCCCGATCCCGGCCAGGACGCCGAAGATGCCGCGCCATCCGATGATCGCCGCCAGCTGCCCGCCGACCACCGGAGCCACGATCGGAGCCAATGCCCCGACAGTGGTGAGCAACGCCAGCAGCCGCACCAGTTCGACGCCCTCGGCGAGGTCCCTGGCGACGGCCAGCGACAGCACGATTCCGGCCGAACCGCACAGCCCTTGCAGGAACCGTGCCGCGAGCAGCACCTCGATCGACGGAGCGAACGCGCACACCACCGACAGCACGGTGAACAGCCCGATCCCGGCCAGCAGCGGACGCCGCCTGCCGAACCGGTCGCTCAGCGGGCCCACCACGAGCTGGCCGAAGGCGAGCCCGAGCATGCACACCGACATGGTCGCCTGCGCCAGGCTCTGCCCGGCCTTCAGGTCGTCGGCGAGCCGCGGCAGCGCGGGCAGGTAGAGGTCCATGGAGATCGGGCCGAAGACCTCCAGCAGTCCCAGCACGACCGCCATCCGGAGCGCGCCTGGGCGCTTTTTCGGCAACACCGGTTCGACCAGGCTCACTTCCGGGTGGAGTGGCTTCATCCGGCGCGCAGAATCCGGCGCAGCCACGAAATCCTGGTCGCGACCGCGGACCGCGACACCTCCGCGTCCGGGGAGAAACCGGCGAAGCCGTGGTAGCCGCCCGCCCACACGTGCAGTTCGGCCTGCCCGCCAGTCGCCCAGATCCGCAGGGCGTATTCGGTCGTTTCGTCGCGGAAGATCTCCGCCGCGCCGACGTCCAGGTACGCCGGAGGCAGGCCGGACAGATCGGCCATCCGCGCCGGGACCGCGTACGGCGAGGCCGCGGCGGTGCCTCGCGCCGAGCCGAGCAGCGCGTCCCAGCCAGTGTCGTTGTTGTTGCGGTCCCAGGCGCCGATTCCGTCGTACTGCCGGGTCGACACCGATTCGTTGCGGTCGTCCAGCATCGGGCACGCCAGCAGCTGTCCGGCGATGGCGGGGCCGTTGCGGTCCCGGGCCAGCAGCGCGACGCCCGCGGCCAGGCCGCCGCCCGCGCTCGCGCCGGTGACGACGATCCGTGCCGGGTCGATGCCGAGTTCGTCCGCGTGCTCGACTGTCCACAAGAGACCGGCGTAGCAGTCCTCGACGGCAGCCGGGGCCGGGTTTTCCGGAGCCAGCCGGTATTCCACCGAGATCCCGACCGCGCCGAACCGGAGCACGTCGTCGATCAGGCCGTCCAGTCCGAAGAACCGGTTGCCCAGCACCATTCCGCCGCCGTGGATGCTGTACAGCGCGGGCGCGTTCGAGACACCGGCGGCGGGACGGACGACGGTGAGCACGATGTCCGGCGCGCCCTCGGGGCCGGGGACGGTGTGCTCGGCCAGCTCGACCGGGCGATCGCCGACGATCTGCTCTGCGGGCGGGATGATGGTCGCGAAATGCGCGCGGTTGGCCAGGATGGTGTCCGCGCGCAGCGGGATCTGCTCGACGAGGTCGAGGAACGCGGCGAGCCCGGGCTCCAGTTCCGGGTCGTAGGGCACCGGCGGGACGCTCATTTCCCTGCCTTCCCGAAGATCCGGCGCAGCCACGAGTTCCGGGTTTCGAGCGCGGCCTTGCTGATCGGCCAGTCCGGCACATACATGTCGAACCCGTGGAAGGCGCCCGCCCACACGTGCAGTTCGGCCTGCCCGCCGGTCGCCCAGATCCGCAGCGCGTACTCGGTGTCTTCGTCGCGGAACGGTTCCGCGCTGCCGACCTCGATGAACGCGGGCGGCAGACCGGACAGATCGGTCGCGCGCGACGGAGCGGCGTACGGGGAGACGTCGTCGGTGCCGGCCGCGTCGCCGAGCAGCGACTTCCAGCCGGCGAGGTTCGCTTCCCTCGTCCAGGTGCCCAGACCCGGATACTGCTGGCTCGCGATCGTCGTGTTGCGGTCGTCGATCATCGGGCACAGCAGCAGCTGACCCGCGATCGCCGGGCCCTTCCGGTCGCGCGCGAGCAACGACACCGCCGCGGCGAGCCCGCCGCCCGCGCTGCCGCCCATCACCACCACGCGTGCCGGGTCGATGCCGAGTTCGTCGGCGTGCTCGACCGTCCACACCAGACCGGCGTAGCAGTCCTCGACCGGAGCCGGGTGCGGATGCTCGGGTGCGAGCCGGTATTCGACGTTCACCGCGACGACGTTCAGCTCCAGCACCAAAGCCAGCAACCGGCCGACGTCCATGTTGCGGTGGCCGACCATCATGCCGCCGCCGTGGATGTTGTAGAGCACCGGCAGCGCGCCGTCGCTCTCGTGCGGGGACAGGATGGTGATTTCCAGATCCGGCGCGCCGGCCGGGCCCGGGATGGTCTGCTCGACGACGGTGACCGGCGCGTCGCCGACGACTTCCGCGGCGGGCGGGAACATCTCGGCCATCGCGCGGCGCAGGCCGGGGATCGTCTCCCGCGTGAACGGCGGCGCGTCGGCCGGGACGATCTCGGCGAGCGCGGGCTCGATCTCCGGGTCGAACGGGACGGGGGGATAGGTCAAGGCAGCCTCCTCGGGCAGGGCGGGTTTCGGGATGGCGCGGGCAGCAGGGCGAGCGGGGGCGGCCGGAAAATCTGCGCCGGAGAGCTGCGGGCCTGGTCGGCTCCCCGGCGCGCGTCATCCGGTTTCAGGCGGTGGTGTTTCGCGTCAGGGGCCTTCGGGGTCCACGGCGTCGCGGTCGGCCCAGAACGGCTCCACGAGCGCTCGGATCTGCTCGGCCCCGACCTTCTCGACCAGTTCGACCGCGGCGAGGTTGTCCTCCAGCTGCTCCATCCGGGTCGCGCCGAAGAGCGTCGTGACGTTCGCCGGATGCGTCAGCGTGAACGCGACGGCGAGCCGGGCCGCGCTCGTGCCGAGTTCCTCCGCGACCTTCACGACCTTGGCCGCGTCGCGGGTGATCGTCTTGCGGACGTCGCCGGGGTCGCGGCCGATCTCGCGGGTCAGTTCGGTGCGCCCGGCGAGGATGCCGCCCTCGAGGACGTCGGAGGCCTGCATGACGAACCCGTCGGCGAACAGCCGGGCGAACGGCTCGCCGTCCGGAATGGACCGGCGGCCGATGCTGTACTTCAGCTGCGCGATCTGCGGCCCCGGCACCTGCAGCGCCTCGGCGATCTCCCGCAGCCGCGCGATGTTCCCGGCCGACCAGTTGTTGACGCCCCACGCCCGGATCAGCCCGGAGCGGGTCAGCCCGGCGAGGTCTTCGACCAGGTCCTCCAGCGCGACGTCGTCACGGCGCAGGTCGCCGAGGATCACCAGGTCGGCGACGTCGAAACCGCCGCGCAGGAACGCGTTTTCCAGCTGCGGCCGGAATCCCTGGTCGCCGAAGCCTTCGATCCACAGCTTCGCCGAGACCAGGTAGTCCTCGCGCGGGATGCGGGCGGCGCGGACGATCGCGCTCCAGAGCACGTCGGTGAACACCGGCGGGTGCCCGGGCATGCCGTAGACGCCGACGTCGAACAGGTTCACGCCGGCCTCGACCGCGGCGCGGACCATCGCGACCGCGTCGGCGAAATCCATCCGGTCGTAGGTGTGCCACGAACCGAGCGACAGCAGCGAAACGTCCAAACCGGACTTGCCGACCTTGCGGCGGGGCAGGGGCGAGGATGCGGACACGAGACCTCCTTGGCTCGTAAGGGACTGGCTCGTCAGGGATTGACCCGTAACGGAAACGGGATCAGGGAAGACGGGGATCGACGACGGCTTTCGTCTCCTCCAGCCGGTGCATGGCCTCGATCCGCTCGCTCACGCCGGACAGCCCGACCGGGCTGCCGAACAGCCGGTCCCACGGCATCCGGGCGGCGAACGCTCCGAAGAATTCGATCGCGTGGTGGTAGTCGGCGATGTCGCCGTTGAGCGAACCGACGACGGTCAGTTCCTTGCCCATCACCGTGCCGAGCGGAACGGGCGTCGGCTCCGGTCCGGTGCTGCCGACGATCACGACCCGGCCGCGCTGCGCCGCCATCGCGACCGCCTCGCGGCCGATCGACGGCGCACCGGCGAAGTCCAGCACGAGGTCGCCGCCGTGGCCTCCGGTCAATTCGGCGACCCGCTCGACGATCGCGTCCGAACCCCCGGCGACATCGACCACGTCGTCGGCGCCGAACTCCTTCGCCAGTTCCAGTCGCGACGCCGGAGCGCCGACAGTGATCACGCTGCCCGCCCCGCTCAGGTGCGCGACCGCGGTCGCGAACAGGCCCAGTGCGCCGGATCCCTGCACCACTACGCGAGATCCGGGCCGGACACCGCCGACGCGGTCGAACGCGCGCAGCACGGTTTTCGCCGCGCACCCCGCCATCGCGGCCCAGGTGTCCGGCACTTCGGCGGGCAGCAACAGCTTCGCCGCGCCCGGGACGACGTAGGCGTATTCGCACAACCCGGCGGTCGCGAACGGCGCGACGTCCGAGCGCTGCAGAAATCCGTATCCGCGCCGTGAACAAGCGACCGGTTCGCGCAGCACGGTGCAGCCGTAACACTCGCCGCAGGTCGATTCCGACCAGCCGATCCGCGCCCCGACGCCGATCTCGCGGCCCAGCGCGTCGCGCGTGTCCGGTCCGGCGGCCACCACCTCGCCGGTCATTTCGTGGCCCAGCACCATCGGCAGCATGCCCGGGAAACTCATCTTCCCGGACCAGATCTCCACGTCCGTGCCGCACAGCGTCGCGCACGAAACGCGGACCAGCGCCGCGCCGGCTTCCAGCTCGGCGGGCAGCGGGAGTTCGGTCAGCTCCAGCGGCGCGCCGTGCTCGGTCAGCACCGCGGCGCGGGTGGAAGTCGGGACGGTCATGGGAAACCTTTCCGGGGACTGGCGGGCCCTGCGGGGCCGTGTGATGGGTTAGTCTACGGACGTCGACAAAAATGTCGAGTCCCCGAAGCCCTCCAGGAGCGCCAGTGCCGACCTCAGTTGCGGATCTCGTCTTGCGGGCAGCGGCGGTCCACACCATGACCGGCGCGGCGCCGGCGACCGCGCTCGCTGTGCGGGACGGACGCGTGCTGCGCGCCGGAACCGACGCCGACGTGCGCGAGCTGATCGGCCCGGCCACGAAGGTGCTCGACCTCGGCGGCCGCGCGGTGCTGCCCGGCATCAACGACGCGCACCTGCACGGCGCCTGGCTGGGCGCGTTGTGGCCGGACACCCTGTTCGCCGACGACGGCGCGCCAGGCCCCGGCCCGGAAAAGCCGCTGCGCACCGCCGCCGAACGCCGGTCGGCCATCCTCCGCGCGGGCGAAATCCTTGCCGCGCTGGGCATTACGAGCTACACCGAACCCGGTCTCGGCCCGGGGGAGGACGACGGGCACATCGGCGCGTTCGGCATGTCCGTCGTCGAGCAGTACCGGGAATTGGCCGCCGAAGGACTGCTGCGGGCACGCGTGACCGCACTCTGGCTGTACGGCGAACTCGACGGCCCGAGCACGTTCGACAACTTCCGCGCCGGACTGGCCACAGTGGACGGACCGGGCCCGGACCCGCGGCGGCTGAACTTCCGCGGGGTGAAGATCTTCGCCGACGGCATCCCGCCGATGCGCTCGGCCTACACTCACCACTGCTACGCCGACGGCAGCCACGCCCACCTGCTCGTCGGCGGCGCGGACGACCCGGAGCGCGAGGAGAACTTCACCCGGATGGTCCGCACCGCGCACGAGGCCGGGCTGCAGGTCGGCGTGCACGCGACCGGCGACCGGGCGATCGAGCTGATGCTGGACGCCGTCGAACAGGCTCGGGAGGAACGCGACGTCGATCTCGGGCATTACGTCATCCACGGCGACCTGGTCAACGCGGCGCAGCTGAAGCGGATGGCCCGGCTGGGGGTCGGGCTGTCCGCCCAGGCCGGGATCGCGGTGCGCACCGCCGGGGTGGTCGACGCGGCGCTGGGGCCGGGCAGTTCGGACGCGGCGTGGCCGTTGCAGGAGGCGCTGGACGCCGGGATCCCGCTGTGCCTGACGTCCGACGCTCCGGTGCTCCCGCCGGACTGGCGCAAGGAAATCGCCGCCGCGGACCAGTGGATGGGCCCGGCCGAAGACGTGCGGAAGCGGATGGAAACCCTGCTGCGCTGCTACACGGTGCACCCGGCGCAGCAGGACGGCGCTGCGTCGTGGAAGGGCACGCTCGCGCCGGGGATGGCTGCCGATCTGTGCGTGCTGTCCGCGGATCCGTTCGCGGTGACCCCCGCCGAGCTGGCCGAGGTCGAGGTCGACCTGACTGTCCTAGATGGACAGATCGTGTACGAACGCTCGCCCGGAACCATCGCCTAACCTCCGGGCAAGGTCCGTGAAGGGCTCCTTGAGGGAATCTGATTCCCTCAAGGAGCCCTTCACG
>NZ_JBSHAM010000104.1:0-25459 GCF_053611505.1 Amycolatopsis sp. NPDC054798
ATTTTTGGTGGGCTGTTTTTTGTTTATTATAGACTGGTGCGCGTGGGGGGTCCCGGCCCGACAGCCGGGACCCCGCGCTCGTCTCCGGGATCAGGTCCGTTTCCCGTGAGGCTCCCCTGGCGAAACCGGCCGGGCCGCGGCCCGCCGTTCGGCCAGGTCTTTTTCCACCGTCGGGTAGACGCGTTCCAGCCGGTAAGCCCAGAACAGGACGATCAGCAGCACGAACAGCGCCATCGGCACGTAGACGAACAGCGCGTTGATCGCCGCCAGCGCCGAATCCGGCTGGGTGCGGTTCAAGCCGTTGTAGCCCGCCGCTCCCATGACCCAGCCCAGGACCGCCGCGCCCAGGCCGTAGCCGAGTTTCTGGCCCATGCTGCCCGCGCTGTAGAGCACGCCTTCGAGGCGGCGCCCGTTTTTCCATTCGCCGTACTCGATGGTGTCGGGAAGCATGCCCCAGATCGCGCCGAAAATCGGGATCCGCCCGATGCCGCGGAGAATCGAACCGGCGACCGCCAGTGTCATGTCCGTCGGATCGATGGCGATGACGAGGGAACCCGCTACAAAAACCGCCGCGCCTGCGATCATCGGGGCGACTTTGCCGAAGCGGTCGTACACCGGCTGCATGAACAGCATGCCGAGCAAAGCCGGGATGTAAAGCATGAAGGACATCAGCGCGGCGAATCCGGCATTGCCGAGGAAGTACTGGGCGAAGTAGGCGGTCGCCCCGGTGTAGAGCGATTCCGCGACGCTGAACACGATGAAGATGGCGAACAGGAGCAGCCAGTACCGGTTGCGCGCGGCGAGCTTGAGCGATTCGGCGATCCCCGGCTGGTCCTTCGGCGGCGCGGTGTCGACGATACGTTCCCGCGTATTGCGGAAGGTGATGAAGAACAGCACCGCCGCGAGCGCGCCGAACAGGCAGAACGTGACGATCCACGCGCGCTGGTCGTCGCCGAGCGCGCTCACCAGGGGCAGCGTGAGAACGGTGACGGCCAGCGAGCCGAGGGTGGCGCCGAACATCCGGGTGACGTTGAGCCGGGAGCGTTCGGTGAAGTCCCGCGTCATCCGGGTGTTCAGCGTTCCGTACGGGATCACCGCCGCGCTGAGGGCGATGTTCATCAGCGCGTAGGTGACCGCGATGTACACGAGCGTCGGCGTCGGTTCCATGCCCGGCACGGTGAACACCAGCACCAGCGCGACGGCGAACGGGACGGCCGCCCACAGGACCCACGGGCGCGCCTTGCCCCAGCGGGTCGAGGTGCGGTCGACGATCGCGCCCATCCCGACGTCGACGACGCCGTCGAACAGCCGCGCGACGAGCACGATCGTGCCGACCGCCGACGCCGCCGCCCCGATCACGTTGGTGTAGAAGAAAACCACGTAGGTGGCCAGCGCACCCCAGGCGATGTTCGTGGCCAGATCGCCGCCTCCGAAGGAAAGCCGTTCCTTCCAGGTCACCGTGGCGAATTCGTCGCTTCGTGCGCTCATCGTCGAGCGTCCCTTCGGAGTGGGGTGGGGAGGTCAGTGCTGAGTGGCGGCCACGAGTTCGTCGGCGATGGCGGCCAGATCGAGGTCGTTCGCGCGTTCCACTTCAGCCACGGCGGCCTCGTCGATCGCCTCGATCCCCCGGTAGGCGCCGGCGATCGCGGCCGCCATGCAGCCGATGGTGTCGCTGTCCCCGCCGGCGTTGGCCGCCAGCCGCGCTACCCGCACCGGATCCCCGTCTGCGGCGACGAAGAAGCCGAGCGCGGCGGGCACCGCTTCCGCGGCGGGCAGCCCGACCCCGATCTCCCCGGCGATCAGGTCAATGGCGTGCTCGTCGTCGCGAGCCGTGATCGCCAGCGCGACCGCACGCTCGATCCGCCGCTCGACCGACGCACCCGGCACGTCACGGCCTTCGGCCCGGCCGAGTTCAGCACCCGCCCGCGCACCGTCGACAGCGGCGCGCACGATGTCGATGATCCCCGCCTCGGGGGTACAAGCGACCGCGACCGCGGCGGCGACGGCTGCGGCGCCCGCGACACCGGGCGGCGTGTTGTGGCTCGGCACGCAAGTGGTGAACGCCGTCCGGACAGCTGCTTCCGGGTCGCCGTGGTGGAACAGCCCGACCGGCCCGACGCGCATCGCGGCGCCATTGCTGGCGCCCTGGGTCATGATCGTCCCGGTCCGGCCGACCTCTCGGGGGTCCTCGCCGCGCTCCAGCCGGGCGATCGCCTCACGAGTGGTCGGCCCGGCGAAGTGCGGGAAGTAGTTCTCGTTCTTGGACCATTCGATCAGCAGCTGAGCCATGTCGTCCGGGCTCAGCGCCGCTCCGGTCCGGGCCAGCAGCCGAGCGAGCAGAATCATCTGGCTGGAGTCGTCGGTGATCTGCGCGGCGGCGCGTCCCTTCGCGTACGGGGCTCCGGGCAGCGGGGCGTGGAATTCGGTGACGTAGCCGCCGAACGCCGCGCGGATCTGGTCCCGGCTCAGTTCCTCGGTCGGCGCTCCGAGCGCGTCGGCCAGGCAGGCCGCGGCGAGACTGCCGTGGATCTTGGAACGCAGCACAGAATTCAACTCGGTTACCTCTCAGTCGTGATCGTGATCAGGTCGTCGGGCCACTCGCCGCGCTGCGAGCCGGACAGGTAGGTGCGGCCGCCGACGGCGGTGACGCACCGAGTCGCCTGAGCCACCGCTCGGCGAAGGCTTTCGGGCACTTCGGCCCCGGCCAGCAACGCGCCCAGGAACGCTCCGGCCAGCGCGTCACCGGCACCGGTCGTGTCGACCGCGGTCACCTCGCCGCGCAATCGCGCGCGATGCACCACGCCGTCGCGGTCCACAGCGGACGCTCCGTGCGCGCCCTCGCTGAGGACCACGAGTTCCGCGCCGAACTGGATCAGCCGCCGGGCAGCGGCGCGCGGATCGGCGGCGAGCTTGGCCGCGGAAGCGGCGTTGAGGAAGACGATGTCGCTGAGCCCGAGCAGCCGCGCGAACTCCGGCTGGTCCGGCTCGAACGCGTCCGGTTCGAGGTCGACCGCGACCCGGGCTCCGCGCTCACGGGCGAGTCCGGCGACGGCAGCGGCCCATTCGAGGTCGTCGGCCAGCGGCGCGACGATGTCCGCGCCCGCCAGCACCGACGCGTCGATCTCCTCGATCGCCGGGATCTTGATCCCGGTGTCGGCTCCGGTCAGCGCCTTCTCCCCGCTCGCGTCGAGCTGGACGAAGCACATCCACGTCGGATGCTCCAGGTCGCGCAGGGAATGCTCGACCGACACCCCGAGCCGGCGGAGTTCGGCCAGCGCGGCGTCGGTGTCCGGCCCGGCTCCGGTCTTCGTGATCAGGTCGACCGCGATGCCGTGCTGCGCCGCCGCCGCGGCGAGGTTGGCGCTCATCCCGCCGCCGTACACGCCGGACAGGGAACCGATCGCTTTGTTGTCGTTGCCCGCGATGTGCGGGACCTGGACGAAGTAGTCGATGCTCGCGTCCCCCACCACGACGAGCCGAGGCGCGGTGCTCATGCTCAACGCTCGCTTCTGAGGTCGATGTCCAGGTGGTAGCGATCGCCGCGCAGTATGTAGCGGGTGAACTCCACCGGACGCTGATCCGCGCCGAACGACGTGCGTTCGCGCAGCATCGCCGCCACGCCGGGGTCGACCTGGAGCCGTCCGGCCTCCGCCGCGGAAAGGTTGACCGCGCTGACCCGTTCCCGCGCGTGGGTGGGCTGCGCGTCGCGGCCGGAGAGGAAGGCGTACAGCGAATCCCCGGTGAACTCGGCGAAGTCGATTCCGGGCTGCGGCACCAGAAAGTGGTCGAGGAAGACGAACGGATCGTCGCCGATCCAGTAGCGCCGCTCGATGTGGCTCACGGGGTCGCCGGGTTCGAGGTCGAGCGCCTTGGCCACGGCGGCGTCAGCGGATTCCTCGGTGTTGCTGAGCAATTCGGGCCGGATCGCGAACCCGCGCTGCCGCAGCTCGCGCCCCAGGCCGAGCATCGGGCTCATCGCCCGGATCTCGTTCGACGCGACGATGCTGCCCCGGCCGTGGAAGCGCTCCACGAGGCCGAGCCGCTGCAGCTCCTGGAAGGCGCGCCGCACCGAGGTCTGGGACACCCCGTACTGCGCCCGGAGCTGGCTCTCCGACGGGAGCCAGTCCCCCGGTTTCAGCCTGCCGCTCAGGATGTCGCGCTGGATCTCGCTTTGGATCGTGCGATAGAGCGGCGCACGGCTGGGTCGACCGGTCATGCAACTTAGTGTACTAAGTGTGTCAACTGCCGTTCGCCGGGCGGGATCCGCCCAGACCCCGGACACGACACAAGGCGACTGTCACGGACTGCTGCCGGAGCGGGCCGAAAACTTTCCTTGCGCCTTGCGGGCCTTGAGGCCGAGAGTCCACTTCGGAACACCCCCGCTCCCGGTATACTCGGGCCGATGCGAACCCCTCCCTCCCCCGATTCCGGAGCCGCGCCGGATCCGGCTCAGGTGCTCGGGGCGCGGGTGCGCGAACTGCGGCGCGGCCGCGGGCTGACGCTGAAGCAGGTCGGCGAGGTTTCCCGGCTGTCGCACGCTTTTCTCAGCCAGTTCGAGCGCGGCCTGGCCGCCGCGAGCGTCAGTACCCTGCAGCGGATCGCGGTCGCGCTGGACACCACGGTGTCGGCTCTTCTCGCCGGGCCGGCGGAGCAGGGCGTGGGGTTGCTGCGGGCGGACGAGGGCATGGTGATGCCCGGGGCCGAAATCCCGACCGGGTCGACGGCGCGGGCGCTGTCCCGGGCGGGTTTTCCGGTGCAGCCCATCGAATACACCGGCGGACCGGCGGAGTTCGGCGAGTATTTCGAGCACGTCGGGCAGGAGATGCTGTACGTCGTCGCCGGGCGGATCGAACTGGATTTCGCGGACGGGCGCCGCGAGCAGCTGGGCGAAGCGGACGTGGCGACCTATCCGGGGTCGCGGCCGCATCGCTGGCGCAGGCTGGGCGACGAACCGGTCCGGGTGCTGCTGATCAACGCCGGGGAATGACAACGGCCGCACGGCGGGAGGAAGCGCCGCGCGGCCGGAAAGAAGTCACCGCAGCAGCGGCACGACCTGTTCGGTGAAGCGCCGCATCTGCTCGGCGGCCATGTCGTAGGTGTGCCCGGGGAAGTGCGGGAACACCACCAGCTGTTCGAGGCCGAGCGTGTCCTTGTGGTGCTGCACGATTTCGGCGACCTCTTCCGGGGTGCCGACCGCCCAGCATTTCTGTTTCGCGGACTGTTCGAGCGTCGGCACCAGCCCGGCCGGAGCCCGGTTGCCGTCGTCGCCGCGGTAGCCGCTGCTCCAGCCGAACGGCGCGAGCAGATTCCAGAACTCGTCGTGCCCGATCCGGCCAGTGCGCCAAGCCTCTTCGTGGGTGTCGCCGATGTGGATGGGGAGCACGAGGATGCGGTTCTGCCCCGGCGCCAGCCGGACGCCGTGACGCTGTTCGTACAGCTCGGCGTAGCGCTCCCACTGCTCGCGGATGTAACCGTGGTACTGGTTCCACCACACGCAGCCGTGGCCCACCTCGGCTGCGTAGTCGAGGGTGGGCGGGCTGGTGACCGCCTGCCAGATCTCGACGGGATGCAGCGGACCCGGCACCAGGGTCAGCGTGCCGGCCTCGTGGTCGGGATCGCGGGAGTCCGGCGGCGGCAGTTCGAAGAACTTTCCGTTGTACGAGAAGGTTTCCTGACCGAGCGCGGTGCGCACGATGTCCATGTACTCGGCGAAAACCTCGCGGTTGTGCGCGTCGATGACCTTCCGTTCCTCGCCGGACGACACCACGCCGATGTCGGCCTGGTGCGCGGCGAGGCTGCGCAATTCGCGGGAAACGGTGCCCCGCCCGACGCCGAGGACCGCCCGTCCGCCCGAAAGATTGAGGAGGCTGCTGAAGTCCTCGGCCAGCCGCAGCGGATTCCACTGGGGCACGATGCTGAACATCGAACCCAGCTGGATCCGCGCGGTCCGGGCGGCCAGATGCGCTTCGAGCATCATCGCGTTGGGCACGACTTCGTAGCCCTCGTGCTGGAAATGGTGTTCTGCCAACCAATAACTGCCGTATCCCAGTTCCTCGGCCAGCACGCCCATCTCGATCAGCCGCTCGTGCGCGTGCCACACCTGTGCGCGCGTGGCGCGGCGCTGCGCGGCGGGCACCCGGTTCCCGGCCAGCACGTCCGGCATCTCGACCGAGCCGAAGAAAAACACTCCGTGCCGCACAGCGCCTCCATCCCGCCCGGACTCGACCGGGTCGTCAGCAAAATGTAAGTAATATCAACACTGTGCGGCGCGACCTGCGGAGTGTCAAGCCCCAAGGAGGCTCTTGACATCTGCGGACGGCGCAGCGCAGGCTGTGGCAGCCGTGTTACCTATATCAACATGAAGGCCAGTGCATCCGCCGCAGGGGGCTAGTCCACTGGAGGACAGATGGTCAAAGACGCCCACACCGTCCGCGCGCCCGCAGTTTCCGTCGAACACCACGGCGTCGAAAGGATTCCCGACGACCAGCGGCACGGTTCGCCGCGCTCGGCTTTTTCCCTGTGGTTCGCGGGAAATCTGCAGTACTCGGCGCTGGCGGTCGGCGCCATTCCCACCGCGTTCCTCGGCCTCGGGTTCGGCGAAGCCGTCCTCTCGCTGGCCATCGGCATCCTGATCGGCAGCGTTCTGCTGGGGTTCGCCGCTTCGATGGGGCCGCGAGCCGGGGTGCCGCAGATGATCCAATCGCGGATTCCGTTCGGCTACTACGGCAATTTCCTTCCGGTGCTGCTCCTGTGCCTGACCGGACTCGGCTACTTCGCGGTGAACACCGTGCTCGGCGCCTACATCGTCCGCGAACTGTTCGGGCTGCCGTTCCTGGTTTCGCTCGTCGCGGTGGCGGCGGTGCAGATCGTCATCGCGATCGTCGGACACGATCTGGTGCACCAAGCCGAACGCTTCCTCGCGATCGTCGCGTCCGTGCTGTTTGTGATCCTCACCTGGTACGGCCTGGCGAAAGGCGATCTCGCCGCGTCCGGCGACGTCCTGCACCGAGGCGCGGGCGGGGTCGCCGGAGGCATGCTGACCACCGTCGCGCTCGCTTCGACCAGGACGTTCGGCTGGTCGATCGGCGGTTCGGACTACACCCGCTATCTGCCGCGGGACACGTCGCGGCGGCGGGTGCTGCTCGCGGCCTTCTCCGGCGCTTCGCTCGCCGGGCTGTGGATGGCGGTGGTCGGGGCCGCGATCGGCACCGTGATCACAGTGGACAGTCCGACTGACCTGGTGGCGAAGCTGATCCCCTCCGGACTGGCCGCAGTGATCCTGGTGGCGCTGCTCGCCGCCTCGGTCTCCGGCAGCGTGCTGGACATCTACACCGCTTCGCTGGGCCTGCTGATGGTGGGCGCCAAGGTTCGCCGCTGGATCTCCGCGGTCATCATCGGCGTGCTCGGCACCGCGGTCGGTTTCGTCGCCGGGCACAACGCCGGGTCCGTGTTCGGCACCTTCCAGAATTTCCTGTTCCTGATGGGTTACTGGATCGGCCCCTGGCTGGGGATCGTCGTCGTGGACACTCTCGTCTTCGGCCGCGGCGAGGTCGACCCGCAGCGGTATTTCGACCGCACCCGGCGGTTCCGCCCGGGTCTCGCGGCGTTCGTGATCGCGGTGGCGGCGTCCGTGCCGTTCATGGACCAAAGCCTTTACACCGGCGCGTTCGCGGCCCGCTTCCCGCAGTTCGGCGACCTCACCCCGTGGGTCGCGGGCGCGGTGGCCGCCCTGGCTTACTACCTCATCCGACGCTACCGAAAGGCCGAAGCGTGACGAAACAAGCACTTGGCCCGTTGAAATACGGCACCGCGGTCCAGCCTTGGGGCCGAGGAGCCGCAGCGGGCGGATTCGTCTTCCTCAGCGGGATCGACGGCGTGACCGACGAGAACGGCCGGCCCGCCCACGGCGTCGCCGCGCAGACCCTGGTCACGCTGAACCGCGTGCACCGGCTGCTCGCCGACGCGGGCGCGGAATTCGACGACGTCGTGCAGTTCGACCAGTTCCTCGCCGATCCCGCCGACCGCGCGGAGTACATGCGGGTGCGCGACGGCTGGCTGGCCGAACACGCCCCGAAGCTGCTGTCCGAGCGTTCGTACGCGTCGCTGCTGATCTATCCCCCGCTGGCCACCCCCGACATGCGGGTGGAAATCCGGGTCGTCGCGCATCTCGGCGCCTGAGCGCGCTGGAAGGAGACTCCCTTATGCCATCACGGTTCTTCGCCGAGTTGCGAGCCTCGCAGGTCCAGGCGTCCTGCGGGGCGTCCTCGGTAGCGGTGTTGCCGGTCGGGGCCATCGAACAGCACGGCCCGCATCTTCCGCTCGCCACCGACGCACTAGTGGCCGAGGCAGTGTCGAAGGAAGTCGTTGCCGCACAAGGCGAAGACCTCGACCTGTGGCTGCTGCCGACGATCAGCTACGGGCGCTCTGTCGAACACATCTGGGCGGCGGGAACGCTTTCCCTGTCCACCTCGACGTTCGCCGCGGTGCTCGGCGACATCGGTCGTTCGGTCGCGTCCGCGGGCATCCGCAGGCTCGTCCTCGTGAACGGCCACGGCGGGAACGTGTCGGAGATCCAGACCGCGCTGCGCGATCTTCGGCTGGCCTGCGGCCTCCTGACTTTCGGCGTCAACGTCTTCCTCCCCGAGGAGCACGACCCGGCCTGGGCGGCGAGCGAGAACGGGCTCGGCGTCCACGGCGGGGCCGCGGAAACGTCCCTGATGCTGCACCTGCGTCCCGACCTGGTCGACCTCGGTTCCGCGGAGCGGCGGATCCCCGAGCAGATGGCCGGAAACGTGCACGCCCGGTTCGGCGGCAGCGTCAGTTTCGGCTGGCTGGCCAACGATTTCGGGACCGAGGGCTACCTCGGGGACCCGACGCTCGCCAGCGCCGAAGCGGGCGCGAGCGGGTTCAAGTCGATGGTCGCCACCCTGGGCGGCCAGCTAGCGGAAGTCGCGCAGTTCGACTTCCCCGACTCCGTCCGAACGCGATAACTCCCGCTGCCACAGAAAGCCGGTTCGCCATGTCCGCACCGCACACCCGCCGACCGCCGCTGATCGTGGGCATCGGCGGCACCGTCCGACCCGACTCCTCCTCCGAACGAGCGCTCCGCGCGGTGCTCGAAAACGTGCGGGCACACGGGGTTCGCACCGAACTGTTCACCGCGCGAGACCTCGGTTTCGCCATGTACGAACCGGACCTCGCGCAGCGTTCCCCGTCCGCGACCGCATTCCTCGACGCGGTCCGCCGCGCCGACGGCGTGCTGATCTCGACGCCCGGCTACCACGGCGGGCTGTCCGGCCTGCTCAAAAACGCACTGGACTACCTCCAGGATCTCGCCGGCGACGATCGCCCTTACCTGCACGGACGCGCCGTCGGCTGCCTCGTCAGCGCGTACGGTCCGCAAGCTGGGGTGACGACGTTGACGTCGCTGCGCTCGACCGTGCACGCACTGCGCGGCTGGCCGACCCCGCTCGGCGTCGTGGTCGACTCGACCGCCCAGCCGTTCGCCGCCGACGGCCAGGTCACCGATCGGAAACTCGCCGCACAACTCGCGACCGTCGCCGAACAGGTGGTCCGGTTCGCGACCTCGGAGATCCGGACCGTCGCATGACAATCTCACTCGGCTTACGGCCGATCGACGCGGCGCTCGCCGCGCTCTCGCAAGGACAGCCGGTCGTCCTCGCCTCCCACGAGGACTCGGCCCTCGTCCTGCCCGCGGCGGAGGCGTCCGCCACCGCACTGGCATTCGTCGTCCGGCATTCGTCCGGACTGGTAGGCGTCGCGCTGCCCGGTGAACGGTGCGACGCGCTCGACCTGCCGCCCATGCGGCCGAGCTTCCGTCACGACGGAGGTCCCGGCTGGTGCGTCGCGGTCGACGCCGCGACCGGTGTCACCACCGGGATCTCCGCGGCCGACCGGGCGGAGACGATCCGCCGTCTCGCCGACTGCGGCACCCGGCCGGAAGACCTCCACCGGCCTGGACACGTGCTGCCTTACGCCACCCGTCCGCAAGGGACCCTAGGCAGGTTTGCGATCCCCGAAACAGCTGCCGAACTGTGCCTGCTGGCCGGACTGCCCGCCGCTGCCGCGTTCGCCGCGCTGGTCAGCCCCGAAGATCCGAGACGGATGGCCACGCCGGGCGAAGCAGCGGCCTTCGCCGCCGCGCACGGGTTGCCGGTACTCGCGGCCGAGGTTCTCCGGAATTGCCCGGCAGGATGGCGTGCTCCCCGATACGGATGATCTCAGCGGGCCCCGGGAAAGCCGACGCCGAGCTGATCCGCCGCGAGCGCAGTGCCTTCCAGCCGCGCACGGATCTTGGCGAACGCAGTCCGCCGCGAAGTCGACTGGTCGTCGGCAAACGGCGAGAAGCCGCAGTCGTCGCAGGTCCCCGGCTGATCCCCCGAACCCGGTCCGGGTCGGGTTCGCTGGCGAGCCGGACGCAGAAACGGCGCTCCCGCGAAAAGCTTCTTCCGCGAACGTTCTTCTCAGCCCGGAATGCCCGCTGCCGCGGCGATGCTCTGGTCAAGGCTCAAGCTGTAGTCCAGGTTCAAATGGTCGGCGTCGTAGTAGACGCCGACCTTCCCGATCACCGCGTAGCAGCGTTGCCGGTCGCAGAAGCAGTCGGTCAAGTCGAGCAGCCGGACTTTCGGGTCGGTGCTCGCCTTGGCCGCCTCCGTCATCGGGTCCGGCGGCTGCGCGACGGAGCGGTCGACCGCGCATTGCCGGGGGTCGTCCCGATTGAGCACCACGCAGTCCGTCGCGCGGACGCGTCCGTTGAGCGGCGGGTCGGCCAGTACGAATACGGTCGCGCCGGCCCCGGTCCACTGCGCCCAGTACGAGTTCAGCCCTTCCGCGTACTGCTCTGTTTGCGACCGTCCGCTGCGGTCGTCGGCTCGCTCGTGCCTGCTGTAGAACGACGTGAACACGTACGCCGGCCGCGTCTTCGCGATTTCGGCGGTCATCGACTTCGTCCAGGCCATGCACCGCCGGTCGGGCGCGGTGCCGCCGTAGTTCAGGGCTTGGATGCCAGCGAACGGGCATCCGCCGAGGTAGCTCGTGTACAGCACCCAGTGGTTCTTGCGGGCGAGGCTCAGCAGCGGCCCCTGCCATTGCTGGGCATGCGAGTCGCCGACCAGCCACACCACCGCGGGATTGGCCGCGCCCTGGCTGAAATCGCATTTGGTGGTCGTCTTCGTGCCGTCGCTCGCCGCGTACCGCGACAGCAGCGGCGGGCAGTCCGCGGGCGGCGTGTAATACCGGTTGGCCGGGCCCATTTCGACGCTCCGGGCCGGGCCGAACGGATCCGCGCACGCGTTGCCCGCCATCAGCGCCCTCGCCCCGTGGCAGGGGCCGTTCATCTCGGCCGCCAGCTCTCGGGCCGCTTGGTCGACGTGCCGCCCGTACGTCCAGGTCAGGCCGCCTGCCGCGGCGCACACCACGAGCATCCCGGCCGCCATGCCGGCGAAGGTCCAGCCGGAACTGCGGCTCAACGGACGCCAGGTTCGGACCGGGTCTTCGACGAACCTCTTCGACAGGTGGGCCGCGATCAGGGCCGCACCCGCGATGCCCGCCTTGACCTGCCAGGTCAGCACCCCGGCGGCCAATGCGCCGGGGAAGGCGAACGGGGCCAGCAGGATCAGCGGCCAATGCCACAGGTACAGCGAATAGCTGATGTTCCCCAGCCATTGCACCGGCGGCGAAGAAGACAGCGGGGTGTGCCATTGCCGTCCCTCGCGGGCGCCGGCGAGGATGACCAGCGCGGTGCCGGCAGCGGGCAGCAGCGCCGTCGCGCCGGGAAACGCGGTCTGGTCGTCGAACAGGACCGCGGCGGCGGCGATGGCGGCGAAGCCGGCCAGCGAGGCCAGGTTCGCGGCGACCTTCGGCAGCACGAACTTCGCACCGGCGAAGGCCAGCAACGCACCGAGCGCGAACTCCCACACCCGCACCGGCGTCACGAAATACGCCTGGTTTTTGGCCACGTCGGTGAACCAGATGCTGAACCCCAGCGAGGCGGCTCCGACGAGCGCGATCCCGGCGACCCGCGCCCACCGCGCCCGGATCTTGAACAGCAGCAGGAGAAGCAGCGGCCAGCACAGGTAGAACTGTTCCTCGACCGAGAGCGACCAGTAGTGCTGCGACAGGCTCGCCGCCTGGTTCAGGTGCGAGTAATCGACGGAATTCGCGGCGAGCAGCCAGTTTTCCCAGTAAAGCGCGCTCGCGACGACTTCCTGCGCGTTGGATTCCCAGCGCGGGTACGGCATCAAAAAGTACGCGGCGACGACGGCGAAGGCCAGCACCAGAAACGCCGCGGGCAGGAGACGCCGCACGCGGCGCGCGTAGAACTTCGCGAGCCGGATCCGTCCGGTGCTCGCGACCTCGCGGACCAGATGCGAAGTGATCAGGAAGCCGGAAATGACGAAGAAGACGTCGACGCCGACGTAACCGCCGGTCAGCCGCGCGGGCCAGAGATGGTTGAGCACGACGAGACCGACCGCGACGGCGCGCAGTGCCTGGATGTCCGGCCGGAACGCCGGTCTTCGCTCCCCGCCCGGCGAGCGCGAAGACCGGACCGGCCCGCTCAACGTCCCCGTACCCATTTCCGCCCCTTTTCCCGCCCCCGCTGAAAACTCAGTGATGCTAGCGGGACCGGCCGGGCGGCTCTCCACGGGCGAGCGGAAAGGGCGACGGGCCGGCGGCCTGCTTCAGCCGCCGGGCCCGTCGTCAGCACCCGGTCAGCGCCACCCCAGCTCCGGCGCGACGTGGGTCAGGATGCTCTCCAGCACGTGGGCGTTGTACTCGACGCCCAGCTGATTCGGCACCGTCAGCAGCAACGTGTCCGCCGCCTGCACCGCCTCGTCCTCCTTCAGCTCCCGGACCAGTTCGTCCGGCTCGGCGGCGTACGAACGGCCGAAGATCGCCCGGGTGTTCTCGTCGATCATGCCGATCTGGTCGCGCGAGGTGCGGTCGCGGCCGAAGTAGGCGCGGTCCAGGTCGTTGGTCAGCGCGAAAATGCTGCGGCTGACCGACACCCTCGGCTCGCGCTCGTGGCCGGCCTCCTTCCACGCTTCGCGGTAGGCCTCGATCTGCTTGCGCTGCTGGACGTGCAGCGGTTCGCCGGTTTCGTCGTCCTTGAGCGTGGAGCTTTGCAGGTTCATGCCCAGCTTCGCCGCCCAGACGGCCGTCGCGTTCGAGCCCGAGCCCCACCAGATGCGGTCGCGCAGGCCTTCGGAATGCGGTTCGAGGCGGAGCAGCCCCGGCGGGTTGGCGAACATCGGCCGCGGGTTCGGCTGCGCGAAGCCTTCGCCGTCGAGCAGCTTGAGGAAGACCTCGACGCGCTCGCGGGCCATGTCCGCGTCGGTCTCGCCTTCCGCCGGGGCGTAGCCGAAGTAGCGCCAGCCGTCGATGACCTGCTCGGGGGATCCCCGGCTGACGCCGAGCTGGAGCCTGCCCCGCGAGATGAGGTCGGCGGCGCCGGCGTCCTCGACCATGTACAGCGGGTTCTCGTAGCGCATGTCGATCACGCCGGTGCCGATCTCGATCTTCGACGTCCGCGCGCCGATCGCCGCGAGCAGAGGGAACGGGCTGCCCGCCTGCCGCGCGAAGTGGTGCACGCGGAAGTACGCGCCGTCGACGCCCAGCTCCTCGGCCGCGACCGCGAGGTCGATCGACTGGTGCAGGAAGTCGGCGGCCGACCTGGTCTCGGAGTGCGCGCTCGGCGACCAGTGGCCGAACGACAGGAAGCCAATGTTCTTCACGCATCGTCAAACGTTCAACTACCTGGTTTCATTCCCGGCGCCCGCCGCCTCAGGAGCGCCCCGGAGCGGGGCGGCTGAGCGCCCGGTCGAACACGTTCCGCAACAGCCGCCGCATCACCGGGTCCACCCGGATCGTCCCGTTGAACGTCAGCGACGACGCGCTGAACACGAACCCGCCCCCGGCCAGTTCCTTGCACACCAACGCCGCGCCCGCGCTGGCGGTCGGGTTCGTCCCCTGCGCGATGACCTGGCCCGGCGGGACCTCGCCGTCGAGGCCCTGGAGCGTGTCGAACTCCCAGGCGCTCGCGGCGCCGTTCCGTCCGCGCGTGCCGAACTCGCTGCCCACCGACAGACCGGTCCCGGCCAGGAACGGGTGGCCGTGCAGCACGCGGTACGGCGCGAACGTCATCCAGCCGTCGTACTCGAAGTTCACCCCGAGCAGCTGCGACTCCGGCAGGCCGTAGTGTTCGCGGAACGGGTCGCGGCTGCCGTCCGCGGCACGGAACGTCAGTGCGGTGCCGTCGGCGTTGAACTCCGCGCGTTCGTAGATCTGGTTTCCCCCGGTGCCGATGACACTGCCCCCGGCCGCGAGGTAATTCGCCAGATTGGTGCGCATGGCCATCGAGAAGTACTCCGGGTGCGTGCCGAGCACGATCGCGCGGTACGCCGTGAGCCAGCCTCCGGTGTGCAGGTCGTGGTCGGTGTAGCAGTCGAAGCCGATCTGCTCGCCGCTCAGCCAGCGCAGCAGTTCCAGGTCGCTGTACAGATCGACGTCGTACTGCCCCTTCGGCGCGATCACCCAGTTGTAGCTGGGCCGCAGGAACGAGATCGTGCGCCGGACGCCGTTCTGGCCCTCGGAGTACTGGTCGTGGCCGCCCCAGCCGTTGTAAGCGTGGTAGGTGTTGGTCGGCAGCACGACGGCGATCTTCTGCGCGGGTGCGGCCGGCCGCACCACGAACGCGATGTGCTGCACCCGCTCGAACGGGCCGGTCAGCCGCGCGGCGTACACCCCGGAGGGCCAGTTCCCGGGGATGTCGGCGGCGTAGCGCTCGGCCCAGCCGCATCCGGCGGAGCGGTAATTCTCGGCGACCAGCTGAAGACCGCCGGCGACGGTGGACGTCCCGGTGACCGCGACGGGCGTGTCCCCTCCGGGCGCGACGCGCACGAGCTGCGCGGTGACCTCGCTGAAGGCGGTGGACACCGCGATCGACACGCGGCCGCCGGCGGGCACGCTTTGCTGCTGCGGATACCCCTGCAGCCCGGCACTGCGTTCCACGGTGAAGCCCCGGCCGACCACGACGCCGGTCGCGTTGTTGATCCACTTCGCGCCGCCGTCGGTGTCGACGGTCTCGTGGTTGGTGAGCCGCAGTTCGACGAGGTCGCCGTCGTCGCCCGGCACCGTCGAATGGTCGATCCGGATCAGGTAGAGAGCGCCGTTGCCGCCGCCGGCGAACAGGTCCCGGCGGAACAGCTCGAACCAGTTGTTGTCGCCGATCGCGATGGGCTGGCCGCCGTTCGCCCATCCGGAGCCGTCGCGGTAGCGGAACCAGGTGAGCACGCCGGTGCCGCTGACGGCGTAAATGACATTCCCGGTGTCGGAGAACAGGTAGCGCGGGACGTTGAATCCCTCGCCGATCGGCTGGGGCGTTTCGAAAATCCCGTTTATCCGCCGCGATCGGTACAGGATCCCGTCGGCGTCTACACACCAGACGACCCCGCCGGGTCCGCCGAAGATCCGCGGGAAGGCGTTGAATCCGGTCCCGGCTACTACACCATCGGCGTCGGCCCAGGCGCCCGCGCCAGTGTCCAGATTGGACACGAGCCATTGGTAGCACAGCACTGTCCCGTCCCCGCGCACACCGTAAAGGACGCCGTTCAGATCGCCGAGCACAGTGACGAAGTCCTGCCATCCGGACCCGATCGGCACCCCGACGCCCTGGTGCGACCAGTCGTAGGCGGCGGTGGGCCAGCCCCGGTGCCGGTACCAGTAAAGAGTGCCGTCCGCCTGCACGGCGTAGACGATGCCGTCGCCTCCGCCGACGAGCCTGCTCCACCGCTGGTGCGCATCGAACGTCCCCGTCGGCGATACTTCTTCCGGACGCGCGTGTCCCTCGGGCGCTTCGATGATCGGCAATTCCGGACGGGCGTTGAGAATCCCCATGTCTCCCCCAGGAGTTCGGTGTGCGTCCCCTCGCACACGTCTTAAGGGGTAACGCCCGGGCGGGCTCCGGGCGTTCGCCTGGCGCCGGGAGGACCACCCGAAGAGCGCAACGGCACCCGGGTGTTCAGCGGGCGAGCCGTTCCAGCAGCACCACGGTCACCGCGTCCCCCGCTTCCTTGCCGATCGCCTTCCGGAGCGAAGCGTTGACCGGGAGTTTGTGGGTGCCGTCCCCCAGCGCCATGAACGAGCTGCGGAACGGTTCGCCGTCGACGGTTCCGCGGACTTTCACCAGGCCGCGGGTGCCGAAGAACTCGGCCGAGCCGGGCCAGACCAGGTAGGTGTGGCCGCCCTTGGCCGGGCTCTTGCGCAGGGTCGCGGTGAATTCCTCGTTGAGTTCGCCGGTCATGTCGGGTCTCCTTCTCCTCGGGTGGCCGTTCGCTTCGAGGTACGAACCTGGCCGCGAGATTTCGACACCCGGCCGCGAACAGTTTCCCCTGGCAGTCGACCACGGATCCGCCTGCCGCGCCCAGGAACCCGGCGAACACGCACAGTGTCGGCCCGGTGCCGGAGAGACAGATCTCCCCGGCACCGGGCCGCACTCCCCCTACCTCGTCCCGCGACGGCTCCGCGCGGCCGCCGGCGGGACCGGCCCGCCGGTGATCGTGAACTGCGAGCCCGGTTCGCGGACGATGTCGCCCGCCGACGAATTCGTGATCGTCACGTTCGTCAGCGTCGCGCTCCCGCGGGCTCCGCTCATCGCGAGGATGCCCGCGCCGTTGTTCGACTTGTCGATCTTGACGTTGCTGATCGTCACGCCCGGCATCGCGCCGCCGCCGGTCTTGAACTGGATCCCGTCGTAGGTCGAATCGTGGATTTCCGTGTCCCGCAGCGTGATTCCGGGGATGTCCTTGCCCTGGGCGAAGAACGTGATCGCGCCGAACTTCTGCTGTTCGCCCCAGAACACGCCGCCGCAGCGGTACAGCGCGTTGTTCGCGATCAGCGTCTGCCCGGAGAACGGGAGCGGGTCGTGGTCGGTCGCCAGCATGATGCCCGGGTAGTTCATCGTGTCGGAGACCAGGTTGTTCTCGATCTTGTTCCCGTACCCGCCGTAGACCGCGATCCCGTTGGCCCGCCAGGGCAGCTGGACGGTGTTGTTGCGGAACGCGTTGTCGTGCGCGATGTCCGTCGCGGGATCCTTCACGTACTGATTCGCCCACACCGCGAGCGAATCGTCGCCGGTGGTCCGGAACGACGAATTCGTCACCTGCGAGTTCCGGGTGCCGTTGGTGAAGTTGATGCCGTCGGCGTAGGTGTCCCGGATCCGCATGCCGCTGAACTCCAGGCCGTCGGCCGGGCCCCACAGGGCCGGGAGGTTGCTGTAGTCCCGGCCGACCCACACGCCGACGTTGGCGTGCTCGATCCACACGTTCGAGATTTTCGTGCCGGTGCCGAACCGGCCGTTGAGCCCGACGCCGCCTTCCGCGCCGCCGTCGCCGCCGCGGATCCGGCCGGAGCCGAAGATCGCGAGGTCGGAGATCTGCACGTTCTTGTCGATGTCGAAACCGAAGTTGCCCTCGTGCGGATGGTTGATGCCGCCCGCGTCCTGCGGCTGGATCAGCGAGTACAGCTGCGAGTGCCACATCCCGGCTCCCCGGATCGTGGCGTTCGAGATGCCGACCTGGTTGTACTGGCCGCCGCCGTTGGGCACGTCCGGGTCGTCGGTCAGGATCTTGCGTTCCTGCCGCCACTGGCCCGCCGGGATCCAGACGCAGCTGATGACGCCGTTCTGGTCGTCGGTGACCGCGCGCTGGATCGCCTCGGAGTCGTCGATCCCGTCGTCGGGGACGGCGCCGTAGTCGGTGATCGACGTGCATTCGGGCGGTTTCGGCAACGCCGGCGCGACCTGTTCCAGGTCGATCAGGTCGATGACGTAGAACGCCGCGCTGTCGCCGCTGTCCCGCTGCAGCTTGAACTTCGTGCCCGGCGGGTACGACTGCGCCAGCAGTGCGTGCGACTCGTCGAACAGCCGCCGCGCGTCGGCGCCCGGGGTGTTCGTCAGCCCTTCGGGGTCGTCAGTGCTGCCGTAGAGCCAGCTGTGCTTGGACGACAGGTTCAGTTTCTGCGCGAAGGCCCCGTTGACGTACAGGCTGATCGTCGCGTCCTGTCCTCCGCCGCCGGGTGTGTCGGGGATCGAGTTGCGGACCACGATCGAGTTCGCCTGGTTCGTGGAGGTGAATTCGACGTACTGGCCCTGGTTCGCCAGCCGCACGGACTTCCGTCCGGACGACTCGGTCGCGAAGTTCGTGTGCCCGAACGTGCGCAGCGGGTCGGTCTCCAGCAGCTGGCCTTGGTACTGCGCGGTTTCCGCCTCGTACTCCACATACGGCACCGCTGCGCCGCGGCCGACCACCATCGCCCGCGAGAGCGTGTTGTTGGCTTCGTTGGTTTCCTCGACCACGCCGGTCGCGTCGGCTGTCGCGGCAAGGGTCGCGTTCGCGGCGGTCCACGTGCCTGGCATCGCGACGTTCGCCGTGGCACCAGCCGCGATCGCTGGTGTGTCGCCGTTCAGCGTGGTTTCGCCAGCGGACAACCGGGTCACCGAGGCTCCCGCGCCGCTCGTGCCGCGGTTGTGCACGGCGACGGTGAACGACACTGCCGCGCCGACGGCCGGGTTCGGCGGGTTCGACGTGATGCCGGTGACCTCGAGGTCCGGCCCGGGTGCCTGCGCGATCACCAGCTGCGTCGGCGAAGTGAAGGTGTTGTTGGTGTCGTCCTGCTCGATCACCGTGTTGGCCGGGTCGACAGTGGCGGCCACGCGATAGCTGCCCTGCGGTCGTTTGCCCGCTGGCACGGTCACCGTGGTGGCCGCTCCGGCGGCGAGTGCGCCGACCGGTGCGGAGCCGACGACGGTGCTGCCGAGGCTGACGTTCACCGTCGTGGCTACCGCTGCGGCAGAGCCTGCGTTCCGGACGGTCGCCGAAACCGCCAGGTCGCTGCTCTCCGTCGGGTTCGACGGGGTCCACGCCGTGTCAGCGACGACCAGGTCCGGGTTCGGCGCGGGCGTGCCGAACACCTGGAACTCCGCGGCTTGCCCGCCCGGCGCGCCGGAGTTGGCGAAGAAGCGCAGCCGGACGTCTGCGGCGCGTCCAGTGACCGGGATGGTCACGGTGTTCTGGTTGGCAGCCGGGTCGAAGCGGTAATCGGCCCGCGCGGACAGCGAGGTGAATTCGGTGGCACCCTGCGCGCGGCCGAGGATCTCGAAGTTTTGTGTCCGTGCGCTCCAGATCGGGTCCGGGTTGAGCTTCACGACGACCGAATCGAGATCGGCGTCGGCACCGAGCTTCGCGGTCAGAGTGTTCGGGTAGCCTGCGGCGGACTCCCAGTACGTGCCCGTGTTGTTGTCGTTCGCGTTGGCGGCCGCGAAAGCGCCGACGGTCGAGGACGCCTCGATCGGCTTGCCCGCAGCGAGATTCTGGCCGGTCTGGGTTCCGGCCCGGACTACGTGGTTGCTGTCGGCGGACTCGTTCCCGGCCGCGTCCTTGGCGCGCACGAAGTACTCGATCCGCGTGCCCGCGGGGCGGTTCTCGGTGAAGGTGGTGCCGGTGACCGTGGTGACGGGTGTGCCGTCGCGATAGACGGTGTAGCCGGTGACGCCGACGTCGTCGGTCGACGGCGACCAGCTCAGCCGGACTTGCCCGGAGCCGGGCTCGGTCAGCGCGACGTTCGTCGGCGCGGTCGGGGCCTGTGTGTCGCCGGTGTCCGGCCCGTACAGCTCGAACTCCGAGAGCTGCGCGGCGGGCCATTGCGTGTTCGCGGTGACGTCCAGCCGCACGTACCGGGCGGACGCGGTCACCGGGATCGTGACCGTGTTGGCACCGGAGGCGAACGTGTACCCGCTCGACCGGACGAGGTCGGTGAAGGCCGTGCCGTCGGCGCTGCCGCGCACGGTGAGCGTTTGGGTACGGGATTCCCAAGCGGCGGGCAGTTTCAGCACGAGGCGCGAGAGCGGCTTGACCGAGCCGAGGTCGGCCTGGATCCATTGCGGGAACTGGTTGTTCGCGCTTTCCCAGTAGGTGGCCTGATTCCCGTCGAAAGCGTTGGCGACGGGATAGCCGGACTGCACGCTGCTAGCCGACACCGTGCGCGTCAACGGCACATCGGCGGCGGCATTCGGACTGGCGGCTAGTCCCGGTGAGGGGCCTCCGGCCGCGGAAGCATCGGAAAGGCCAGCCGCGAAGAGCCCTGCGGCGAGGAAACCGGCGGCGAGACGGGACAAACGCATACGGGTCATGGCGTCATCTCTTCTTTGCGGGGAGGGGGAAGGGGCGGGTGCCCGCCGGTTTTCCCGGCGGACACCCGCGTGTTCAGCTGCGGTTGATCGTGAACGTGGTCGTCGTGTTCCGGATGTCCTGGTCGTTGTCGTTCAAAGTGAGCCCGGTGAACGTCGCCGAGCCGACCGCCGGGCCCTGCCCGGGCTCCGGCAATTCGTTGGCCCAGATGCCGAACCCGGACTTGGCGTCGAACTCGTCGCCGCTGCGGTGCGCCCCGCTGATCGACACGTTCGTCAGCACCGTGTCCTGGACCGGGTTTTCCGGCTGGCTGCCGTTGTATTTGGTCTGGAACATGATGCCGCTGTACGTCGGGCTCTGGATGTCCACATCGGACACCCGGATGCCGCGGAACTCCTTGGACGCGGAGAACATCCAGATCGCCGGGAACGTCTGCTTGCCCCAGAAATGGCCGCCGGTTCGGACGAGCGAGGCGTTCTGGACGGTCGTCGGCTGCGGCCCGAACCCGAGGAACGGATAGCCGAAGTCGAGCGAGCTGAGCGTGATCCCGGAGTACGTCAGCGTGTCCGCGATGTAGAGGTTCCGGAAGGTGTTGTTGTACCCGCCGTACACCGCGATGCCCGCCGCCCGCCACGGGAGCAGCACGGTCAGGTTCTCGAACACGTTGTCGTACTGGTTGCCCTGGTTGATGTCTGTGGCGGCGAACAACGCGAAGCTGTCGTCGCCGGTGGACCGGGCCTCGTTGTTGGTGACATGGTTGCCCGTGCTGCCGTTGGTGAAGTTGACGCCGTCGGCGAAGGTGTCGCGGATGCGGGAGTTCTTCACCGTCGAGTTGTCCACATTGGTCGCCCAGAGCAGGCACACCTGGTGCTCCACCCAGATGTTGTCGATGGTCATGTTCGTGACGCCGGTGAAGTTGAAGACCTTGCCCGGGCCGTCGATGCGGGAGGTGTAGTTCCCGAACACGGCGAACCCGCTGAAGACCGACCCGCTCGCGCTGGCCTGCGCGTCGAACCCGATGTCGGTGTTCTCCTGCCCGGCCGGCGCGGTGAACCTGGTGAACCACGGCCCGGCGCCGAGCACCGTGACCGGCTTGCCGTACACGGTGACCTTGCTGGTCATCGCGTACTGCCCGGCCGGAAGGTAGACGCCGGTGAGGTTCGGGTCCTGGCGGACCTTGTCCAGCGCGGCCTGCACGTCCTGCTGGGAGAACCCGGCCGGGACCGCGTAGTGCGCCGGGTCCGGGTTCGCCGTCGCGGCGGCCAGTTCGAAGTTGACGAAGTCGATCGCGTAGTTCGAACTGTTCGCCGTGTCCTTCTGCAGTTTGATCTTGTGCCCGGCGGGCACGGTCGTGCCGAGCAGCAGGCTGGCCTCGTCGTAAATGTGGCGGGCCGGTCCGGCTCCCGGCGAGTTCCCCGGCGAGGCTTCGGCCCCGTACAGCCACGCGTAGTGCGAGGTCAGGTCGATGGCCTTGAGGAACGTGCCGTCGACGTAGACGTTCAGCGTCGAGTTCTGCCCGCCGCCGCCCGCGGCGTCCGGCATCGAGAACCGCGTGACGAGCGTGTTCGTCGCCGCGCGGGTGGTGAACTCCACCGAGGCGCCGGTCGCGTTCAGCGTCACCGCCTTGCGGCCCGACGCTTCGCCCGCGAGATCGCCGATCGTCCGGTTAGGACCGATCACGGCCGCACCGCCCGCGACGACGCCGTCCTCGGCCTCGTACATGTCGTACGGCATGTTCGCGCCACGGCCGACGAACAACGATTGCGTGCTGCTGTTGTTGCCCTGCTTAGCGGGCAGCTCGTTGGCGTCGTTCGCGACGACCGTCTTCACCGTGTACCGGCCGTTCGCTGCTGTCCAGCTCCCGAGGCTCACCGGCGCGGTGGCTCCGGGGGCGATGACCCCGGCGGAGGAACCATTCAGTGTCTTGACGACCGTCCCGTTCTGGTCGGCGATCGTCACGGTGATCCCGTGAGCACCGTCCGCCGACGCGACCGTGCCCTGATTGCGCAGGGTCGCGGTGAAGGTCACTGTGTTGCCCGCCGCCGGGTTGTTCGGCGACCACGCCGTGGCCGCGACGAGGTCGGAGCTCTGCACGGGGCTGACCGTCAGCGGCGTCGAGCTGGTGTAGGAGTTGTTGTCCTCGTTCTGTTCGACGACGGTGTTGGCCTCGTCGACCTTCGCGGTCACGTCGTAGCTGCCCGCGTCCTTGGCGCCGATGTTCGCCGACACCGTCGCGGACGCTCCCGCCGCGAGCGCGCCGACCGCGGCCGTGCCGACCTTCGTCTTGCCGAGGTAGAGGTTGACGTCGGTCGCGCTCGAGGCCGCCGTCCCGGCGTTGCGGACGGTCGCCGACGCGGTGATCGCGTCGGTCTCCACCGGTTTCTGCGGCGACCAGGACACGTCCGAGACCGTCAGGTCCGGGTTCGGCGCGGGGACGCCGAAGACCTGGAATTCCGCGGCCTGACCGCCTCCGGCGCCGCTGTTGGCGGTGAAGCGCAGCCGGACGTCACTGGCCCGGCCGCTGACCGGGATGGTCACGGCGTTGCCGCTCGCGGGGTCGAAGCTGTAGGTCTGCGCGGGTGCCAGCGTGGTGAAGTCGGTCGCGCCCTGATCGCGGCCCTCGACGGCGATCGTCTGCGTTCGCGTGCTCCACGCCGGGTCCGGGTTGAGCTTCACGACGACCCGGTCGAGGTCGGCGTGCGAGCCGAGCGCCACGGTCAGTAGATTCGGATACGCCCCGCTGCCCTCCCAGTACGTGGTCACAGAGTCGTCGTTGGCGTTCGCCGCGACGTAAGTCTGCTGGGTCGAGGACGCCGTGATTGGCTTGTGCAGCGCGAGATTCGTGCCGCTCTGTGTTCCGTTCCGGGTCACGGTGCTGCTGTTCGCCGACTGGTTGCCTGCCGCGTCGCGAGCGCGCACGTAGTAGGCGACGCTCGCGCTGGCGGGCTGATTGTCGGTGTAGGTCAGCACATCCCCGGCGACGCTGCCGCGGAGCTGGCCGTTGGCGTACACGTCGTAGCCCGCGACGCCGGTGTTGTCCGTCGAGGCCGACCAGGTCAGCCGGATCTGGCCGCTCGCGGGCTCGGTGTAGGCGAGGTTGCCGGGCGCGGACGGCGGCTGCGTGTCGCCACCGGCCGGGCCGTGCACCTCGAACTCCGACAGCTGCGCGGCGGGCCAGCCGGTGTTGGCGGTGATGTTCAGCCGGACGTAGCGGGTGCTGCCGGTCAGGTTCACCGTGACGGTGTTGCCGGTCGCCGGGTCGAACCGGTAGCCCGCGGACGGCAGGAGATCGCTGAAGCTCGAGCCGTTCGAGCTGCCCTGCACCGCGAAGGTCTCGGTGCGGGCTTCCCAGTTCGCGGGCAGTTTGAGCACGAGCTGGGCGACGTTCGTCGTCGTGCCGAGATCGGCCTGAATCCATTGCGGGAACTGGTTGTTCGCGCTTTCCCAATAGGTGGCCTGATTCCCGTCGCCGACATTGGAGACGGGATAACCGGGGAGCTGGCTGCTCGCGGTGTAGGTCGCGGCGGCGGCTTGCGCGGCGGGCTGGACGGCAGGCGGGGCGGCGGGGGCGGCCGACGCACCGCTCGCCGACCAGGCGGGCGCGGTCAAGAGCAGGGACAGGGCGGCGTAAGTCGCGGCGCGCCGGAGAAGTCGCTTCGTTCTCATGGGTTTCCTCTGATCCAAGGAGGAGGGAGACGACTCGATCGAAAGCGCCCCGCATGGCGCGGGACGGCGGGGACCAGGGAGCGGACAGACGGGCAACCCTGTCCGGGGGCGCACGAGAACAGTGCGGAACAGTCGACATGGCACCTCTTCGTTGAGGCTGAGCCGGATCTCCGGGAAGACTGCCGCGATCGCCCGGGATCTCGTCAGGTATTTTCACTGATTCGTTCAAGAATTACAGCCGACCGAAGCCGGGAAGTCAACGGCGCGGCCCCCATCAGCGGTCGTCCGACCAGCAGTTTCTTCGGGAGCGCAAGCAAGGCGCGGGTCTCGTCGGAAACTTGCACTGGTTTGCGGTAACTTTCACTCATGACACGTCGTCTTGCCGAAGTCGCCCGCCAGGTCGGGGTCAGCGAAGCCACGGTCAGCCGGGTGCTCAACGGCAAGGCCGGGGTCTCCGCGAGCACCCGGGCCGCCGTGCTCACCGCGCTGGACGTGATGGGCTACGAGCGGCCGACCCAGCTGCGCGGCGAGCGGGCCCGGCTGGTCGGGCTGGTGCTGCCGGAGCTGCAGAACCCGATTTTCCCGGCGCTGGCCGAGGTCATGGGCAACGCGCTCGCGCAGCAGGGCTTCACGCCGGTGCTGTGCACGCGGACCGCGGGCGGGGTGTCGGAGGCGGAGTACGTCGAGATGCTGTTGCAGCAGCAGGTGTCCGGCGTGGTTTTCGCCGGCGGGATGTACGCGCAGGCCGACGCCGTGCACACGCACTACCACCACCTGGCGGAACGGCGGCTGCCGACAGTGCTGATCAACGCCGCCGTCGAGCACCTCGGCCTGCCGCAGGTCTCGTGCGACGACGCGGTGGCCGTCGAGCAGGCGGTCGGGCACCTCAGCTCGCTCGGCCACGAGAAGATCGGCCTGGTGCTGGGGCCGAACGACCACGTGCCGTCGCGGCGCAAGCTCGAGGCGTTCCGGGTGCACGCCGCGAAACTCGGGCTTCCGGTCCTGGACGAACTGGTGGAGCACGGGATGTTCTCCATCGAAGGCGGCCACGCGGCCGCCGCGCGGCTGTATCCGCGCGGAGCCACGGCGGTGCTGTGCGCGAGCGATCCGCTGGCACTGGGCGCGATCCGCGCGGCGCGGCGGCAAGGCTTGTCCGTGCCGGGCGACATTTCGGTGGTCGGCTACGACGATTCGGCGCTGATGAACTGCACCGACCCGCCGCTGACGACGACGCGCCAGCCGATCGAGGCGATGGGCCGGGCCGTGGTCGAACTGCTGGTGAAGCGCATCAACGGCGGCGAGGTGGCGGTGGAGGAGCTGCTGTTCGCACCGGAGCTGGTGGTGCGCGGCTCCACTGCCCGCCGGACAGCCTGACCTCCCGTCGTGAGTGTTTGTGCTGGTTAGGGCGCACCGAGTTCCGGCTGCCTACGGGCTCACGCGCCCCAGCGGGCACGGAGCATCGTCCTGGCGGGTGGCGTGGCTGAGAGGTCCGTGAGGGCCACCTTGAGGGAATCAGATTCCCTCAAGGTGGCCCTCACGGACGTTGGCGTCGTGGCCGGCCGGGCACCGCACCCGCCTACTGAGAGAAC
>NZ_JBSHAM010000105.1:0-24779 GCF_053611505.1 Amycolatopsis sp. NPDC054798
GTTATCCTTTCGTTAATATTTTACCATAATGTTCCCCTTCACGGACAGCCAGGTCAGCCGAGCACGCTCGTGTACGCGTTGATCGCGGGCTGCCCGCCGAGATGCACGTACAGCACATTCGCATCCTTCGCGATTTCGCCGGTGCGCACGAGATCGATCAGCCCGGCCATCGACTTCCCCTCGTACACCGGATCCGTGATCATGCCCTCCAGCCGCGCGGCAGTCCGGATCGCGTCGAGCGTCCGATCGTCCGGAATGCCGTAGACCCCAGCGTGATAACGCTCGTCGAGGATCACGTCCTCGGTGAGTCCGACGTCGATGAGTTCCGCAGTGCTTTTCGCGATCCGGCCGATCTGCTCGCGCGTCTCGCCGGGCTTCGCCGACGCGTCGATCCCCAGGATCCGCCGCGGCTTCCCGCTCGCCGCCGCTCCGGCCATCATCCCCGCCTGCGTGCTGCCGGTCACCGAGCAAACCACGACGGTGTCGAAGAAAACGCCGAGTTCGCGTTCCTGCTCCTCCAGCTCCAGCACCCAGTTCGCGAAACCGAGCCCGCCGAGGCGATGATCCGAGGCCCCGGCCGGGATCGCGTACGGCGTGCCGCCGTTCGCCTCGACCTCCGCCAGCGCCCGCTCCCAGCTTTCCTTGAAGCCGATGCCGAACCCGGCCTCGACGAGCCGGACGTCCGCGCCGAGGATCCGCGACAGCTGGATGTTGCCGACCTTGTCGTGCAGCGGATCGGCCCACTCGACCCAGCTTTCCTGCACCAGCACGGCTTTCATCCCGGCCCGCGCCGCCGCGGCCGCGACCTGCCGCGTGTGGTTCGACTGCACGCCGCCGATCGAGACGAGCGTGTCCGCGCCCTCGGCGAGCGCGTCGGCGACGAGGTACTCCAGTTTGCGCGTCTTGTTGCCGCCGTAGGCGAGGCCGGAGTTGAGGTCCTCGCGCTTGGCCCAGACGGCCGCGCCGCCGAGGTGTTCGCTGAGCCGGTCCAGCCGGTGCACCGGCGAAGGCCCGACGAGCAACGGGAAACGGGGGAAATCAGCCAGGCTCACGCGTCCTCCAGAAGTGCTTCGAGGTCGGTCCAAATCGTGGAAGTGAGCTGCGCGGCGGCCGCCTCGTCGCGGGCTTCGAACGCGGCGATCAGCTCTTCGTGCCGGGCGACCGAGCGATGCGCGGGCAGCGAGCTGAACCGGGCGTATTCGAGACGGCGCAGCAATGGCGTGTACCGGTCGAGCGTCGCCGCGACCGCCCGGTTGCCGCACGCGGCCACCGGAATGTCGTGCAGTTCGTCGTCCGCCTCGATCGCCTTCCCGACGTCCCCTCCGGCAACGGCCGCGCGGAACCGCTCGTTGGCTTCGCGCATTTCCGCGATCTGCCGCTCGTCGAGCCGGGGGAGCGCTTCGCGCACGGCCAGCTCGTGCAGCGCGCGGACGAGCCGGACCGCGTCGCGGACGTCGTCGGCGACGAACTCGGCGACCCTCGTGTAGCTCTGCGGCTTCGAGACGACCAGCCGGTCCTCGGCCAGCCGCAGCAGCGCCTGCCGGACCGGGGCGCGGGAAAGCCCGAGCTGCCCGGCGAGGTCGGCGTCGCGCAGGGGAGTGCCCGGCGGGAGGCTGCCGTCGATGATGGCGTGCCGGATGCGCTCGTACGCCTCGTCGCGCAGCAGCGGCCGGGAGACCTTGGGGAGTGCACTCACATCTAACATGTTAGATGTGAGCGGGTGGCGGAGGCAATGGCCCGGAGCGGCGAGGCCCCGCTGCTGAGTGCGTGGGTGCTGGGCAGTGCTGCGTCAGAGGCGGCGCGGTCGGCCGTGTCGTGCGGCTCTGCTTCGGGCGGCATGCGCGCCGGGAGCGTTGCGGGACGGTGGCTGCGGGATGGTCGCGCTCCGCGTGAAAGAGGGTGCGTCGCTTGGGTGCTGGCGCTTCCGCGGATCCAGCTGCTCTGGGTCCCCGGAACGGCATCGCTGCCCGGAACGGCGAAGACCCGCCTGGCGATGCCGCGAGGCGGGTCTTCGGACGACTTCGGAAAGAGCTTCCCGGCTCAGTAGACCGGTCCGGTGTACTTCTCGCCCGGCCCCTGGCCCGGCGGGTCCGGCACGACCGACGCCTCGCGGAACGCCTTCTGCAGCGACTGCAGGCCGTCGCGCAACGGCCCGGCGTGCAGGCCGAGGTACTCGGCGGAGGCGGTCACGAGCCCGGCGAGCGCGGTGATGAGGCGGCGCGCCTCGTCGAGGTCGCGGTGCGGCGAGTTCTCCGGGTCGGCGTCGGCGAGGCCGAGGCGTTCGGCTCCCGCGGACAGCAGCATCACCGCGGCGCGGCTGATGACCTCGACGCTGGGGATCTCCTCGAGCCCGCGGTCGTCGGGGGAATACGGGGGCGGTGACGAAGGTTGTTCAGGCACGTCTGGTACCCTTCCATGTGCGACCAGCTCCCGAGCGATCGGGGGCGGCAAGTGGAGCCCCGCTCCCACCCGTCTCACCGCTTCAGGTGTCCGGGTCCGGTCTCGCCGAAGCAGTGCGTGCCGTCCGGCACTGTACCTGCGGAGGCGAAGCGTTCGGCCCTCTGGCCGGGCGCGATCGGAGACAGAGCGGGCCCCGTGCACCGGCAGCAGCCGGAGGCGGGGCCTGAGTCATGTGGGCACCAGGTCGAAACGAGAAAACATCACTCGGACCAAGGAGGCCCCATCAGCTCCGAGACACGCATCAACGACCGCATCCGGGTGCCGGAAGTCCGGCTCGTCGGCCCTAACGGCGAGCAGGTCGGCATCGTCCGGATCGAGGATGCGCTGCGGCTCGCCCAGGAGGCGGACCTCGACCTCGTCGAGGTGGCCCCGCAGGCCCGCCCGCCCGTGGCCAAGCTCATGGACTTCGGCAAGTTCAAGTACGAGAGCGCGCAGAAAGCCCGCGACTCCCGGCGCAACCAGCATCTGACCGTCATCAAGGAACAGAAGCTGCGGCCGAAGATCGACCAGCACGACTACGAGACCAAGAAGGGTCACGTGTCGCGGTTCCTGGCGGCGGGCAACAAGGTCAAGGTCACGATCATGTTCCGCGGTCGCGAGCAGTCCCGGCCGGAGCTCGGTTTCCGGCTCCTGCAGAAGCTCGCCGACGACGTCACCGAGCTCGGCTTCGTGGAATCGTCGCCGAAGCAGGACGGACGCAACATGATCATGGTGCTGGCCCCGCACAAGAACGTGAAGCCGAAGGCCGCCAAGGCCGAACCGGCTCCCGAGGCGTAGCGCGCCACGGCGCCGACCAGCACAGTCAGCGGCACACCGGGTTCTCCGGTGTGCCGCCGCACGGAAGAGGACGAACAACCATGCCGAAGATGAAGACGCACAAGGGCACGTCGAAGCGGGTCCGCATCACCGGTTCGGGCAAGCTGCGTCGCCAGAAGGCCGGCCGCCGCCACCTGATGGAGAAGAAGTCCAACCGCCTCACCCGCCGTCTCGAGGGCACCACCGAGGTCGCCCAGAACGACGTCGGCCGCGTGAAGCGCCTGCTCGGCCGCTGAGGCCCGCACACTTTCCCGACCACCCCGGGGTCCTCGCACCCCCCGAATTCGACAGGATGGACCAGTGGCACGCGTCAAGCGGGCGGTCAACGCCCAGAAGAAGCGTCGCGCGACTCTCGAACTGGCCAGCGGTTACCGCGGCCAGCGTTCGCGGCTGTACCGCAAGGCCAAGGAGCAGACGCTCCACTCGCTCAACTACGCCTACCGCGACCGCCGCGCGCGCAAGGGTGACTTCCGCCAGCTGTGGATCACCCGCATCAACGCGGCCGCTCGCGCCAACGGCGTCACCTACAACCGGTTCATCCAGGGCCTGAAGGCCGCCGGTGTCGAGGTGGACCGCAAGATCCTCGCGGACCTCGCGGTCAACGACGCGGCCGCCTTCACCGCGCTCGCCGAGCTCGCCAAGGCGAACGTCACGACCGGCGAAGCGAAGTCGGCCTGACCGGCAGCATTTTCCGGCCCGGGGCGGATCCGTTCACCGAACGGACCCCCCGGGTCGTTGCTGCGCGCAAGCTGACCCGGCGCGCGGAACGAGAAAAAACCGGCCGTTTCCTGGCCGAAGGGGTCAACGCGGTCACGTCGGCGCTTTCCCACGGGACGGTGCACGAGCTGTTCGTCACCGAACGCGCCGCCGCCGCGCACCCGTCTTTGGTGGCGGCCGCCTCCCGCGTGTCGCCGATCACCGAACGCGCGGCCGCGAGCCTGTCGGAAACCGTGACGCCGCAAGGAATCATCGCGGTCTGCTCGCTGGTCGACCGTCCACTGGAGACGGTCCTGGCCTCGGCCCGGCTGGTAGTGGTCCTGGTGGACGTCGCCGAACCCGGCAACGCGGGCACGGTGATCCGCGTAGCCGACGCCGCCGGTGCCGACGCGGTAATCCTCGCCGGAGACACTGTCGACCCGCACAACGGGAAAAGCGTCCGCGCCGCAGCGGGATCGACGTTCCACGTCCCGCTCGCCCGCGCCCGCGACATCCCGTCGGTCCTGACCGCGCTCCGTTCGGCCGGTCTCCGGACACTGGCCGCGCACGGTTACGCCTCGACCTCGCTGGAGACCGTCCACTTCGGAGACCCGGTGGCGTGGATCTTCGGCAACGAAGCCCACGGCCTTCCTTCGGAGGTCCTCGACGCGGTCGACGAAGCTGTTCGGATCCCGTTGTACGGCAAGGCGGAGAGTCTCAATCTCGCGACCGCCGCCGCAGTCTGCGTCTATACGGCGGCGATGGCCGCACGGCGTTGACTGTGCTGTCTCCTCCGGCGCGGGCACGTCGAGGATCGCTTGCCACTACGCGGCTGACGACGCCATGCCCTCGCACACGGTCCGCGCGACTCCCGCTGTTGCGCGTATTCCTCGTCATGGAAGACGACCTTCTCTGCCAAGTGACGCGCGCCGTCCGCCTTTGACTCGCCGAGGGCTGCGTATTCCTCTGCAAGCCGCCTGTGGCCACTCAAGGGAATTCACCACGCGTCGGCTGGCCGCGCCAGCTGCGCCCGGCGAACGTCGCGACTGGCTTACTTGCCCGGATCGCACCGCTGATCGTTTCGGCGCTCGTCGGTCGCTCACAACGGGTGATGCCGCCATAGGTCTGTTCGTTAGGTATGCGCTGATAGCGCTCCCTCCCGGTCAACTGGCCAGCTCGGCTGCGCGCCGGGTGCCGTCGGGGCTGGTTCGCTTGCCTGGCATGCGCGATCGCGTGCGCCGTATTCCGGCAGGCACGTGGTGCCCCTTCGCCCGGCGTGGCCACCGCGCTTTGGTGCGTGTGCGTATCCGGCGAGTGCGCGCTGCCTGTTCACTCGGCATGCGCCACTGCGGGTTCCTGCGTGCGCGTCGTCCCGGCGAGTGCGTGCTGCCTCTTCGGCTGGCATGAGCCTTGCGCATTCCTGCGTCCGCAGCGTCCCCGGTGGGTACGTGCTGCCTGTTCGCTCGACGTGCTCCGCGGGATTCTGCGTGCGCGGCATCCCAGCGAGTGCGTGCTGCCCTTTCGCCCGGCATGAACCTTCCTCATTCCTGCGTCTGCGACGTCCCGGCGGGTACGTGCTGCCTGTTCACTTGACGTGCGTCACTGCGGGTTCGTGCGCGCGGCATCCCGGTGAGTGCGTGCTGTCTCTTCGCCCGGCATGAGCCCTTGCGCATTCCTGCGCGCGGCAGAGCACGCGGTCCTCGAACGGCACCCAGCCGAGCCCCTCGCAAGCGACCTGGCCGAGTTTTGCCGCCGCGCCCGATCGCATCGCCATCTACCTTCGGCCGCCAGCCCGACCAAAGCCGCGCAACGTGGCCCTCGATCCCGCGGCGCTCTGACCGCATCACCGCGAGACTCCGCCCGGCCGGTCGTTTCCCGCTGTCCCGAAGCCCGCTCTTTCGCCGCCCGGGCAAGGGTCCGCGGCGCACCGGTCGAGGGACGCTCCTCACCTGATTCGCTGACCTCCGTTCGGGTCCGCGGCGACGGTCGGTCGTGATCACGGGGCGGATCCGGCGCGGCCGCTCCGGAAGCGGAGGGTGAGCGGCCGGGCCCGGCGCCCGATCCCCTAGACTGAGCTGCCCGATGTGCACGTGCGGCGGCATGCCCGCGTGTCGCCGACAACACCCGTCCCAGCGGACGCCGAGGAGTCATGTCCGGAGCCACAGAACAGCCGGTCGACGTGCTCGCACCGGAGACCCTGCGCGCGGCGATCAAGGCGGCCGAGGACGCCTTCGCCGGCGCGGCCGACCTGGACGCGCTCGCCGCAGTCAAACCGGCCCATCTCGGTGACCAGTCGCCGGTGCTGCTCGCGCGCCGGGAGATCGCCGCGCTGCCGAAGCAGGAGAAGGCCGACGCCGGCAAGCGCGTCAACGAGGCCCGCCAGGCGGTGCAGTCCGCGTTCGACGCGCGGCGCGCGGCGTTGCAGGCCGAGCGCGACGAGCGCGTGCTCCGCGAGGAGGCCGTCGACGTCACCCTGCCGTGGGACCAGGTCCCGCGCGGCGCCCGGCACCCGATCAGCACGCTGTCCGAGCGCATCGCCGACGTTTTCGTCGCGATGGGCTACGAGGTCGCCGAAGGGCCGGAGCTCGAGGCGGAGTGGTTCAACTTCGACGCGCTGAACTTCGGCAAGGACCACCCGGCGCGCCAGCTGCAGGACACGTTCTACGTCGGGGAGGAAGGCTCCGGCCTGGTGCTGCGCACGCACACCTCGCCGGTGCAGGCCCGCAGCCTGCTGCACCGCGACCTGCCGGTGTACGTCGTGTGCCCGGGCCGCACCTACCGCACCGACGAACTCGACTCCACGCACACGCCGGTGTTCACCCAGGTCGAAGGCCTCGCCGTCGACAAGGGCCTCACCATGGCGCATCTCAAGGGCACGCTCGACGCGTTCGCCCGCGCGATGTTCGGCGAGAGCTCCAAGACGCGGCTGCGCCCGCACTTCTTCCCGTTCACCGAGCCGTCGGCGGAGGTCGACGTCTGGTTCGAGGAGAAGAAGGGCGGCCCCGGCTGGGTCGAATGGGGCGGCTGCGGCATGGTCAACCCGAACGTGCTGCGTGCCTGCGGCGTCGACCCGGAGGTCTACTCCGGCTTCGCGTTCGGCATGGGCATCGAGCGGACCCTGCAGTTCCGCAACGGCATCCCGGACATGCGCGACATGGTCGAAGGCGACGTCCGGTTCACCCTTCCCTTCGGAACGGAGGCGTAGTGCGAGTTCCGGTGAGCTGGCTGACCGAGCATCTCGAAGTGGATGCCGAGGTCACGCCGCAGGACCTGGCCGACGCCTTCGTGCGGATCGGGATCGAGGTCGACGAGCTGAGCGAGCTCGGCCCGGTGACCGGCCCGCTCGTGGTCGGCCGCGTCGCGGAGATCGAGGAGCTGACCGGCTTCAAGAAGCCGGTGCGGTACTGCCGCGTCGAGGTCGGCGAGGAACCCGACCCGGAGCCCGACGACGCGGAACTGTCCGAAGAGGACGAAGACGAGGACGACGGCCCGCTCGAGAACGAGGGCCCGCACGGCATCAAGACGCGCGGCATCGTCTGCGGCGCGAGCAACTTCGCCGAGGGCGACCTCGTCGTGGTCGCGCTGCCGGGCGTGGTCCTGCCGGGCGATTTCGAGATCGCCGCGCGCAAGACCTACGGCAAGGTCAGCGACGGCATGATCTGCTCAGCGGCCGAACTCGGCCTCGGCGACGACCACAGCGGCATCCTCGTGCTCCCGCCGGGCACGGCGAGCCCGGGCGACGACGCGAAGGACCTGCTCGGCCTCGACGACACGGTCATCGAGGTCACGCCGACCCCGGACCGCGGCTACGCGCTGTCGATCCGCGGCCTGGCCCGCGAGCTGTCGAACGCGCTCGACGTGCCGTTCGGCGACCCGGCGATGCTCGACAACTTCCCGGAGGCCGAGGGCGAAGCGTGGCCGGTGCGGGTCGAGGACCCCGAAGGCTGCCCGCGGTTCGTGCTGCGCCGCGTCACCGGTCTCGACGCGACCGCGCCGACGCCGTGGCGCATCCGCCGCCGGCTGATGCTGGCTGGCATCCGGTCCATTTCGCTCGCGGTCGACGTCACCAACTACGTGATGCTCGAACTCGGCCACCCGCTGCACGCGTTCGCCACCGGCTCCATCCAGGGCGAATTGGTGGTCCGGCGCGCGAAGGCGGGGGAGAAGCTCACCACGCTCGACGACGTGGAACGCACCCTCGACGCGGACGACATCGTGATCGCCGACGACAGCGGGGTCATCTCGCTGGCCGGCACGATGGGCGGCGCCAGCACGGAGATCACGCCGGAGAGCACCGACGTGCTGCTCGAGGCGGCGCACTGGAACCCGGCGTCGATCAGCCGCACCGCGCGCCGGCACAAGCTGTTCTCCGAGGCGGCGAAACGCTTCGAGCGCTACACCGACCCGGCGCTGTGCGCCGCCGCGGTGGAACTCGCCGCGCGGCTGCTGCGCCAGTACGGCGAGGGCGCGATCCGCCCGGGCCGCACCGACGTCGGCGGCGTCGCTCCGCACGCCCCGGTCACCATGCCGATCAACCTGCCCGACCAGGTCGCCGGCGTGCGCTACGAACGCGGCGTCACGGTGCGGCGGCTCGGCCAGATCGGCTGCAAGGTCCAGCTCAGCACGAGCGACCAGGGCGTCGGCCTGGTCACCGCGACCCCGCCGAGCTGGCGCGGCGACCTCGTGCAGCCCGCCGACCTCGTGGAGGAGGTCCTGCGGCTCGAGGGCTACGACAGCATCCCGTCGGTCCTGCCCGCCGCGCCCGCGGGCCGCGGCCTCACCGACGTGCAGCGCCGCCGCCGCGCGGTGTCCGGCGCGCTCGCCGAGGCGGGCTACGTCGAGGTGCGCCCGTTCCCGTTCATCGGCGACGCGGCGTGGGACGCCTTCGGCCTGCCCGAGGACGACATCCGCCGCACCACGGTGCGCGTGCAGAACCCGCTCGAAGCCGACCACGACCGGATGGCGACCACCCTTCTGCCGGGCCTGCTGGAGACGTTGCAGCGCAACGTTTCCCGCGGCCTGAAGGACGTGTCGCTGTTCCACGTCGGCCAGGTCGTGCTGCCGAAGCCGAACCAGCTCAAGGTCCCGGATCTCGGCGTCGAGCACCGCCCGAGCGACGAGGACCTCGCCGTGCTGGAGGCAGCCGTGCCCGCGCAGCCGGTGCACGTCGCCGTCGTCCTCAGCGGCCAGCGCCCGCGCGCCGGCTGGTGGGGCAAGGGCGACCAGGCCGGCTGGGCCGACGCCGTGCAGGCCGCGCGCCTCGTGGCGGAGGCCGCCGGCGTGCAGCTCACCGTGCAGGCCGCGGATCTCCTGCCGTGGCACCCGGGCCGCTGCGCCCAGCTGCGCGTGGGCGACTGGCCGGTCGGCCACGCGGGCGAACTGCACCCGAAGGTCGTCGAAGCCCTCGGCCTGCCGCCGCGCACGGTCGCCATGGAACTCGACCTGGACGCGATCCCGCTGCCCGACTCCCGTCCGGCTCCCAGCATCTCGGCCTACCCGCCGGTGCTGCTGGACGTCGCCCTGGTCGCCGGCACGGACGTCCCGTCCGCCGACCTCGCCGACGTGCTCCGCGAAGGCGCCGGCGAACTGCTCGAGGAGATCACCCTCTTCGACGTCTACACCGGCGAGCAACTCGGCGAAGGCAAGCGTTCCCTGGCGTACAAGCTCCGCTTCCGCGCCGCGGACCGAACCCTGACCGTCGACGAGGCCACCAAGGCCCGCGACGCCGCGGTCGCCGCCGCCGGCGAGCGCTTCGGAGCGACGCTCCGCGCCTGATCCGACGCTGTCCCCGCCCCGCGCTCCGGCCACCGGCCGGTCAGCCGGGGCGGGGGAGCGCTGGTGTCATGGCACCCTCCTTTCTTTTCCTGTCAACGGTTCGCTTCAGCCGAGGTGCTTCATCGCCTCCCGGACGGACAGCGGGGACAGCCCCGGGTGCGCCCGGACGAACGCGCGGACCCACTCCGGCTCGACGCGGGCGTGATCCCGCAGCGCCCAGCCGATTCCCTTGCGCAGAAAGAAATCCCGGTCGCCGAGGTTCGCCTCGATCGCGTCGGCGAGCAGCTTCTGGTCCACCTCGTCCTTCGCGCTGACCTGGCAGATCACCGCTGTCCGCCGGCGCCAGCGATCAGCGTCTGTCATCCAGCGCCGCAGAACCGGCGTGACCGCCGCCCGATGCTCGCGCAGGATCGGCCCGACGCGGCGGATCGCGACCTCGTCGACGTAGTCCCACCACGCCCCGGTGACGATCAGCTCGTCGTACATCTCCAGCAATTCCGGGTCCTGCCACCGCCGATAGGCGCGATGCCCGGAAAGATCGATCGCCGCGTACCGCTCCTCGCGGTACTCCGCCTCCCGCCACAACGCGAGCACGGTCTCGGCGAACGTCACTCGATCGGGCAGAACATGCTCGGCGAGAACGGTCTTCATAAGCTTGCCGCGCGGCGGTTTCGGCACTCCGCGAAACGGCATCGCCGACTTCATGTACGCCTGCATTTCCGGTGCTTTGACCGGGTCGGCCAGCTCGGCAAGCCCGGTGCGCACCGCCGCGATCAACGCTTCGCCCGCATCCACCGTGGGCCACCTCCGTCGTCTCGGATCCCGACGATCGGGGGACAGCGCGGCTCGTGTCGGGAAACGAGATTCTGCCGCGCAGCCGGTAGCTTCGACGAGCCCGGGTTGCTGTCGGACGCAAAGGACCACCGTGAGGAAAATCGTCACCGCACTGGCCGCCGCCGCTGTCGCGGCCGGAACGCTGGCTGTCGCACCTGCCGCCACCGCGGGGCAACCCGAGGGGCCGGGCTATGCGCCCCCGCCGATCAAGTGGGGACCGTGTTCCGCGCCGAGTCTCGCGAAGGCCGGTGCCGGATGCGGATTCCTGGCGGTCCCGATGGACTACGCGCGGCCGTCGGGCCAGACGGTGCAGATCGCTGTCTCCCGGGTGAAGCACAAGACCGCGAAGTACCAGGGCGTCATGCTGGTGAATCCGGGCGGGCCCGGAGGTTCCGGCCTCGGTCTTTCGGTGCTCGGCCGGAACGTGCCCAAGCACGCGGGGGACAGCTACGACTGGATCGGCTTCGATCCTCGCGGCGTCGGCTCGAGCAAACCGGCTCTCACGTGCGACGGAGACTATTTCGCTTACGCCCGGCCGGCTTACGTGCCGAAGACGCCGCAGCTGGAGAGCACCTGGCGTGCCCGCACGAAGGGCTACGCCGAGTCCTGCGCGAAAAACGGCCCGCTGCTCCAGCACATCAAGACCACTGATGTCGCGCAGGACATGGAAAGCCTCCGCACGGCGCTGGGCGAGAAGCAGATCAACTACTACGGCTTCTCCTACGGCACCTACCTCGGGCAGGTGTACAGCACGCTGCACCCGGACCGGATGCGCCGGATGGTGCTCGACGGGAACGTCGACCCGCGCAAGGTCTGGTACGACGCCAACCTGGACCAGGACGTCGCCTTCGACCGCAACATCAAGATCTACTTCGACTGGCTCGCGAAGTACGACAACGTCTACCACCTCGGCAAGACCGGCTCGGCGGTCGAGCAGCTCTGGTACGCGCAGCAGCGGAAGCTCGACCGGGACCCGGCGGGCGGGGTGATCGGCGGCGACGAGTGGCTCGACGTCTTCCTGCAGGCCGGCTACTACGTGTTCGGCTGGGAAGACATCGCCAAGGCGTTCGACGGCTGGGTGCACCGCGGCGACTGGCAGACGCTGAAAGCGTTGTACGACAAGTCGAACGCGCCCGGAGACGACAACGGTTACGCGGTCTACAGCGCGGTGCAGTGCACCGACGCGCAGTGGTCGCAGGACTGGGACCGCTGGAGCCGCGACGCCTGGGCCACGCACACCCGCGCGCCTTTCGAGACCTGGAGCAACACCTGGTACAACACGACCTGCCTGAACTGGCCCGCGAAGCCGGGCAAGCCGGTTGACATCGACGGGTCGAAGGCGAACGGCGCGCTGCTGATCAGCGAGGAACTCGACGCGGCCACGCCGTACTCGGGCAGCCTCGAAGTGCGCAAGCGCTACCCGCGTTCGAGCCTCGTCAGCGCGCCCGGCGGGACGACGCACGCCGGATCGCTGTCCGGAGTTTCGTGCGTGGACGACCGGGTCGCTGACTATCTCGCCACCGGTGCCTTGCCGAAGCGGGTGCGAGACGATCGCTCCGACGTGCAGTGCGCTGCGGTGCCGCAGCCGGTTCCGTCTCCGGTCGCCTCCGGCGCGCAGCAGAAAGCCGACGTCCAGGCGAAGGCCGCGGCGGAGGAGAAGCACAGCCTTCTTGCCGGTTTGCTGCGTTTCTGAGCTGATCTTCGTGGTGCCCCGGTCTGGTCCGCCAGGCCGGGGCACTGTTCTTTTCCGCTGGTCCACCGATCCCCCTCGGTCGTTTTCGTGGTCGCCGGGGACGCTACGGCGGGGGTCCGACAATTTCGGAACGCAGTCACCCGATCGCGTTAAGTGATCGAAAATTGTCGGGGGTCGCGGATACCTTCGCGGCCATGACGATCATTCAGGAGCACCGGACCGAGGTCCGGTCAGGAGATGTCCAGTACCAGGTCGCCGTCGTCACCCGCAGCGAGGACGGCGAGCCCGAGCGGGTCACCGTCACGGTCGGCGGAGAACGACCGGACGGCGAACCCGTCGTCGAAGGCAGACTCGAACTCGACGTGACGTCCGTGGCGACCGTCGCGGAACTGCTCGACACGAGCCTGCGCACCTTCGCGGGCGGCGGCTCGCGGCGAAGATCGCGCGGACGCCCGGCGCAGCAGGGCAGGCCGTGGACCGACGAGATGGACGCGGACCTGGAGGCCCGCTGGCTCGCCGGGGATTCGGTGACCGAGCTGGCGCGGCATTTCGCGCGGACCCCGGGCGGGATCCGGGCGCGTTTGCCCAGGGTCGGCTGCGATCCGGAGCATCCGGGCAATCATCTGCCGACACCGCCGAGTCTTCGCGAAGCGGAGGAGGGAGTGGACTGACGCGTGCCCGCCGGGTTCGCGTCCCGAGGCGGGCCCGGCGTGGCGTTGCCTGTGCGCCGGAGTGGAGGTGGGGACGCCGGACGGGTGGCCTGTGCGCTGGGCGCGGATTGCTTGGCGGAGCGGAAAGGTGGGCAGAGCCGGGAGGTTGGGTGGAACTGGAAGGTTGGGCGGTCGGACGACCCGCGTGGCGGGACATCCGCGGGACAGAACGGCTTGCGGGCCGGACGGACTGCGTGGCCGGACAGTCTGCGTGACTGAACTGCACGCGTGGCCGGATGGTCCGGAGAAGCCGGGTGGCCTGGTGGCCGGACGGCCTTGGATGACTGGACGGTCCGGGCGTCTGAGCGGGCCGAGTGGGCCGGGCGGAGGCCGCTCGGGTGGAGGCAGCTCGGACGGCGGAACGACCTGAGGAACGGGCAACCGGGCTTGGGCCGGTCCCGGTGGCCGACCGACCCGTGCGGCTGGCTGACTCGTGCGGCCGACCGGCCGGTGCGGCCGACCGGCCGCTGCTGCCGAAATGTTGGTGGTGCCGAGGTTTCCGTGCTGCCGATCAGCCAATCCTGCCGACTGGCCAGCGTTGCCGAGCGGCCAGCGTCGGCGACCGGCCAGTGCTGCCAAGGTGCCTGTGCTGCCCCCCCAGCCAATGCTTCCGCTGCCCGAGCGACCAGTGTTGCCCGAGCGACTAGCGCTGCCAAGGTGGCCGTGCTGCCCGCCAGCCGATGCTCCCGCCCAGTCAGCGCTGCCAGAACGGCAACTGCCGTTGAAGCGCTCGTGCTGCCAACCGGCGGGTGCCGCACAAGCGCCTGTTAGCCGAGCGACGTGTTCGTCCAAAGCGCCCGTGCTGTCGAACGGCCAGCGCTGCCGAAGCGCCGGTGCGGCCGACCAGTCGGTGCCGACGAAATCTCCGCGTGGCTGCGCGATTCGGTGGTGGTTGCACGCCGCGTCGGGGAGTCGCTGCCTGCGTCCGGACAGTTCGCCGTCGAGCCAACGCCTGCGCTGCTCGCCAGCGGCACGGGAGCAAGGTGCTGCTTCATCGGCACAGGGAGGGGGAGCCCCGCCGCAGCGAACAACGCCACCGGACTGGGCGATCAGGTTGCCCCAGCCTGCGTCGGCACCGAAAACCGCCTGAAAAACGTACGGAAACCACGGAAGTCCCGGGGAGGGGACGGTCAGGGTGAGCAAACCCTCTTTGTTTGAGCTTGCACGCTCGTGCATAATCATTCGTATGACGGTGAAGATCGCGGTGGCCGGCGCCAGCGGGTACGCGGGCGGCGAACTGCTGCGCCTGCTCCTGACCCATCCCGAGGTCGAGATCGGCGCGCTCACGGCGGCGAGCAGTGCGGGGACGGCGCTGGGCGCGCACCAGCCGCACCTTGTTCCGCTTGCCGGGCGGGTGCTGCTCGAGACGAACGCGGAGACGCTCGCGGGCCATGACGTCGTGTTCCTGGCGCTGCCGCACGGCCACTCGGCCGAGATCGCGGCGCAGCTCGGGCCGGAGGTGCTCGTGGTCGACCTCGGGGCCGACCACCGGCTCGCGGACGCGGCGGACTGGCGACGGTGGTACTCCGGCGAGCACGCGGGGCAATGGCCGTACGGAATGCCCGAACTGCCTGGTGCGCGCGAGAAGCTCGTGGGCGCCAAGCGGATCGCGGTTCCTGGCTGTTTCCCGACCGGCGGGTCGCTGGCGCTGGCGCCTGCGCTGGCGGCGGGGCTGATCGAGCCCGCGGTCACCGTCGTGTCGGTGACGGGGACGTCCGGTGCGGGCAAGAGCCTCCGGCCGAACCTGCTCGGGTCCGAGGTCATGGGCAACGCGAGCGCGTACGGCGTCGCTGGGGCGCATCGGCATACGCCGGAGTTCGTGCAGAACCTCTCCGCTGCGGCGGGCAAGCCGGTGACCGTTTCGTTCACTCCGGTGCTCGCGCCGATGCCGCGCGGCATTCTCACGACGGCGAGTGCTCAGCTCGTCGGCGACGTCGACGAAGCCGCGGCGCGCGCGGTGTACGAGAAGGCTTACGGCGCTGAGCCGTTCGTCCAGATCCTGCCCGAAGGAACCTGGCCGACGACCGCGGCCACGGTCGGCTCGAACAACGTCCAGCTCCAGCTCGGGATCGACGCCGACGCGGGCAGGCTCGTCGTCGTCACGTCGATCGACAATCTGACCAAGGGCACCGCGGGCGGTGCCGTCCAATCGATGAACCTGGCGCTCGGTTTCCCCGAGGCCACCGGACTTTCCACCGTGGGAGTGGCACCGTGACCGTCACCGGACCGAAGGGTTTCCGCGCCGCCGGCGTCGCCGCCGGGATCAAAGCCTCCGGAGCGCTCGACCTCACGCTGGTCGTCAACGACGGCCCGCTCGACGTCGCGGCGGGGGTGTTCACCCGCAACGTCATCAAGGCCGCGCCGGTGCTGTGGTCGCAGGAAGTGCTGAAGCAGCAGAAGCTGAAGGCCGTCGTGCTCAACTCCGGCGGCGCGAACGCGGCCACCGGGCCGGGCGGGTTCCAGGACACGCACGCCACGGCGGAGAAGGCCGCTGAAGTGCTCGGCACCGGGGCGATCGAGGTGGCGGTGTGTTCCACCGGGCTGATCGGCGAGCGGCTGCCGATGCCGGCGGTTCTGTCCGGTGTGGACAGTGCGGTCAAGGCGCTGGACGCGAGCCCGGAAGCGGCGCTCAACGCGGCCACCGGCGTGATGACCACCGACACGAAGCCGAAGCAGGCGTTCGCCCAGCACGAATCCGGATGGAGCGTCGGCGGGTTCGCCAAGGGCGCGGGGATGCTCGCGCCGAACCTGGCGACGATGCTCTCCGTACTGACCACGGATGCCGTGGCGGACAAGGAAACTCTCGACCGTGCGCTGCGCGCGGCCACGCATGTCACGTTCGATCGGCTGGACGTGGACGGAGGCACGTCGACCAACGACACCGTGCTCGTTCTCGCCTCGGGCGCGAGCGGCGTGGAGCCGACCGAAGCCGAATTGACCGAGCTGCTCACCAAGGTCAGCCACGATCTCGTACTGCAGTTGCGTGCGGACTCCGAGGGCGCGACGAAGGACGTCGACGTGACGGTCAAGGGCGCTGCGTCCGAGGCCGACGCGATTGTCGTGGGTCGGACGATCGCCGAGGACAACCTGGTCAAGACCGCGTTGTTCGGGTCCGATCCCAACTGGGGCCGGATCGCGATGGCACTGGGCCGCGCACCGGCGCGGATCGACCCGGAGACTGTGTCGATCGCTATCAACGGCGTTACGTTGTTCGCGAACGGCACGACAGCCGAGGACCGGTCGGCGGCAGACCTCTCCGGGCGGGCCATCGACGTTGTCGTGGATCTCGGGGTCGGCGCGGACGAGGCCACGATCTACACCACCGACCTCTCGCACGCGTATGTCGAAGAGAACAGCGCGTACTCGTCATGACAGATCTCGAAAGGCGGCTCGTCTCCGCCGACGAACGGCTCGCCAGCGCCGCCGAGAAGGCCGGGGTGCTGATCGAAGCGCTGCCGTGGCTGCAGCGGTTCAACGGCGCGACCGTCGTGGTCAAGTACGGCGGCAACGCCATGATCGACGACCAGCTGAAGGCCGCGTTCGCCGAGGACATGGTGTTCCTGCGGCTGGCCGGCCTGCACCCGGTGGTCGTGCACGGCGGCGGCCCGCAGATCAGCGCGATGCTGTCCCGGCTCGGCGTGCCGGGGGAGTTCAAGGGCGGGCTGCGCGTCACGACGCCGGAGACCATGGACATCGTGCGGATGGTGCTGGTCGGGCAGGTCAGCCGCGAGCTGGTCGGCCTGATCAACGCGCACGGCCCGTACGCGGTCGGCATCTCCGGCGAGGACGCGCGGCTGTTCACCGCCGAGCGCAAACAGGCCACAGTGGACGGTGAGCAGGTGGACATCGGCCTCGTCGGCGAGGTCGCCGAGGTCAACCCGGACGCGGTGCTGGACATCGTGAACGCCGGCCGCATCCCGGTCGTGTCCACCGTGGCCCCCGACATCGACGGCGTGGTGCACAACGTCAACGCCGACACCGCCGCGGGCGCGCTCGCCGCCGCGCTCGGCGCGGAGAAGCTCGTCGTGCTCACCGACGTCGAAGGCCTTTACGCCAACTGGCCGGACCGGTCGTCGCTGATCGACCGGATCCCCGTCGACCGTCTCGAGCGTATGCTGCCCGGCCTGGCCAGCGGCATGATCCCGAAGATGGAGGCGTGCGTGCGCGCGGTGCGCGGCGGCGTGCGCGGCGCCCACGTCATCGACGGCAGGCTCGCCCATTCGGTGCTGCTCGAGGTCTTCACCTCGCGCGGCATCGGGACCATGGTGCTGCCCGAGGCAGCGCCCTCCGGAACGGAGCAAGCGTGACTACCCTCAAGTCCAATGCGGACGGTCAGCAGCACTGGCAGTCGGCCGTCATGGACAACTACGGCACCCCCGGCCTGACGCTGGTGCGCGGCGAAGGCGTGCGAGTGTGGGACGCGGACGGCGCCGAGTACGTCGACCTGGTCGGCGGCATCGCGGTGAACGCGCTCGGCCACGCCCACCCCGAGGTGGTGCGCGCGGTCACCGAACAGATTTCGAAGCTGGGGCACACGTCGAATCTGTACGTGAACCCGGTCGCGGTCGAACTCGCCGAAACCCTTCTCGACGTCGCGGGCCTGAACGGGCAAGGCAAAGTCCTGTTCGTCAACTCCGGCGCGGAGGCCAACGAAGCCGCGCTGAAGATCACCCGCCTCACCGGCCGCACCAAGGTCGTCGCGGCGGAAGGCGCGTTCCACGGCCGCACGATGGGCGCGCTGTCGCTGACCGGGCAGCCGTCGAAGCGCCAGGCGTTCGAGCCGCTGGTCCCGGGCGTCACGCATGTTCCGTACGGTGACGTCGAGGCGTTGCGGGCCGCCGTGGACGGCGAGACCGCGGCTGTCTTTTTGGAGCCGGTGCTCGGCGAAGCCGGGGTGATCCCGGCCCCGGACGGCTACCTGCAGGCCGCGCGCGAGATCACCAAGGCCGCCGGTGCGCTGCTCGTGCTCGACGAGGTGCAGACCGGGATCGGCCGGCTCGGCACCTGGTTCGGCTTCCAGCAGGCCGGGATCGTGCCGGATGTCATCACGCTCGCGAAGGGACTCGGCGGCGGGCTTCCGCTCGGCGCGGTGATCGGCGTCGGAGCGGCGGGCGACCTGCTGAAGCCGGGCCAGCACGGCACCACCTTCGGCGGCAACCCGGTGTGCTGCGCGGCCGGGCTGGCCGTGCTGCGCACGATCGTCCGGGACGACCTGCTCGGCCACGTTTCGGCGCTCGGCAAGGACATCGCCGCCGGCGTCGAGGCGCTCGGCCACCCGCTCGTCTCCGGCGTCCGCGGCGCGGGGCTGCTGCTCGGCATCGGCCTGCGGGAACCGGTTTCCGCGGCCGTCGCGAAGGCCGCGCAGGACGCGGGCTACCTCGTCAACCCGGTCGCCCCGGACACCATCCGGCTCGCCCCGCCGCTCGTGCTCGCCGAGCAGCAGGCGCACGGCTTCCTCTCCGCCCTCCCTGGCGCGCTCGACTCCACCACCACGAAGGAATCCGACTGATGCCTCGCCACTTCCTCCGCGACGACGACGTCACCCCCGCCGAGCAGGCCGCCCTGCTCGACCTCGCCGACCAGTTGAAGGCCGACCCGCTCGGCACCAAGGCGCTCGCCGGCGCCACGGTGGCCGCGATCTTCGAGAAGAACTCCACCCGCACCCGGTTCTCGTTCGAGGTCGGCATCAGCCAGCTCGGCGGGCATCCGGTGATCGTCGACGGCCGTTCGATGCAGCTCGGCCGCGAGGAGACCATCGAGGACACCTCGCGCGTGCTGTCCCGCTACGTGGACGCCGTCGTGTGGCGCACCTTCGCGCAGAAGCGCATCGACTCGATGGCGTCGGTCGCGTCGATCCCGATCGTCAACGCGCTCACCGACGAGTTCCACCCGTGCCAGGTGCTCACGGACCTGATGACCATCCGCGAGCGCAAGGGCAAGCTCGCCGGGCTCACGCTCACCTACCTCGGCGACGGCGCCAACAACATGGCGCATTCGCTGCTGCTCGGCGGCACCACTGCCGGGATGAACGTGCGCGTCGTGTCGCCGGAGGGTTTCCAGCCCGACCAGCAGGTGATGCTGGACGCGAAGAAACGCGGCGGGGAAACCGGCGGCAGCGCGACCGTTTTCACCGACGCGCACGAGGCCGTCGAGGGTTCGGACGTGCTGGTCACCGACACCTGGACGTCGATGGGGCAGGAGAACGACGGCCTCGACCGGGTCGGCCCGTTCCGCGCACTGCAGATCAACGCCGAGCTGCTGAAGCGCGCCGCCGACGAGGCGATCGTGCTGCACTGCCTGCCCGCGCACCGCGGCTGGGAGATCACCGACGAGGTGCTCGACGGCCCGGCCAGCGCGGTCTGGGACGAGGCGGAGAACCGGCTGCACGCGCAGAAAGCCCTGCTGGTCTGGCTGTTCGGGCAGAACGGCCGATGACCAGCAGCCGGGTCGGGCGCCAGGCGCGGATCACCGAACTGGTGTCCACGATGGCCATCCGCAGCCAGACGGAGCTGGCGCGGCTGCTGGCGGCCGAGGGAATCGACGTCACGCAGGCGACGCTGTCGCGCGACCTCGACGAACTCGGCGCGGTCAAGCTGCGCGGCGCCGACTCGGGCGCGCCGGTCTACGTCATCCCCGAGGACGGCAGTCCGGTCCGCGGCGTGCAGGGCGGCACCTCGCGGCTGTCCCGGCTGCTCGCCGAACTGCTGGTGTCGGCGGATTCGTCGGGCAACCTCACCGTGCTGCGCACTCCGCCGGGCGCCGCGCAGTTCCTCGCGAGCGCAATCGACCGGGCCGCGCTGGAAGAGGTCGTCGGGTCCATCGCGGGCGACGACACGGTCGCGGTCATCGCGCGCGAACCGCTCACCGGACGCGACCTCGCCGAGCGGTTCACCGCGCTCGCGCAGGGTTCGGCGGAAGGGGACGAGCCGTGACCCGGCGGGTCGTGTTCGCCTGTCCGGGCGGGCACGGCTCCTCAGCCGCGCTGAATCTCCTCAAGGGACAAGGCGAAGTGGTCGCGGTCGCCGCGGATTTCGGTTCAGGCGACGTGGATCTGTGCGCGCTCCGGCGGCAGGCGGCGGCCGACGGGGCCGCTGAGATCGTGGTCGCGGATGTCCGCGAGGAGTTCGCGAACAGCTACTGTTTGCTTGCGCTGCAAGCGAATGCACTGATTCTCGACCGGCACCCGCTGGTCCTGGCCCGGCCGCTGCTGGCAAGCCAGCTCGTCGCGACCGCGAGGGAACGGAACGCCTCAGCCGTCGCGCACGGCGGCGGAGACGCGTTGTCGAGCATGATCGCGGTACTCGCGCCGGACCTTGAGATCGTCGAACTCGGCGTCCGAGGAAGGCAAGAGTTGTCTACGAGCCGGACTTTGTGGGGCCGGACCGCGAACGACGGCTACCGCTGGACCGAGGACGCAGTGGCGAACCTCGGCGCGCCGGACGAGGTGGTCGTCACCTTCGAAGAGGGTGTGCCGGTCGCGGTCGACGGCGAGACGGTCAGCGTCGCCGAAGCGGTGCAGCGGCTCGGACATCGGGCCGGGCCGCACGGGATCGGCCGGTTCGAGGCTTATGACGCACCGGGAGCGGCGGTGCTGGTCGCCGCGCATGAGGAACTGGAATCGGCCACCCTCGGCCGCGACCTGGCGAGGTTCAAACGCGGCGTCGACCGCCGCTGGGCCGAGCTGGTCCACGACGGGTTGTGGTTCTCGCCGCTGCGCGAGCCGCTGGACGCGTTCGTCCGGCGGGCGCAGGAGCGCGTGTCCGGCGAGGCGCGGCTGGTGCTGCACGCGGGCAGCGCGGCCGTCGCCGGCCTCCCCGGGAGGCGGCTTCGCCCGGTCGGACGGCGGGACCGCCGCGCGACCGGGCAGACTCCGCTGGGGAACACCCAGCATCCGAGCACCCAGGCGTCCTGAGACGCCGGACGAGAGAGGCAGAACGTGAGCGGGAAAGACCAGCCGGTGCAGCTGTGGGGCGGCCGGTTCGCCAGCGGACCGGCCGAGGCGATGGCGGCGCTGAGCGCCTCGACCCACTTCGACTGGCGCCTTGCGCCCTACGACATCGCCGGATCGCGCGCACACGCTCGCGTGCTGAGCAAAGCGGGTCTGCTCACCGAAGCGGAGCTGGCCGGGATGCTGGACGCGCTCGACACGCTGGCCCAGGACGTCGAGTCCGGCGCGTTCACGCCGACAGTCGCCGACGAGGACGTGCACACCGCCCTCGAACGCGGTCTGCTCGAACGCGCCGGGGCCGAACTGGGCGGCAAGCTGCGCGCCGGCCGTTCCCGCAACGACCAGGTCGCGACCCTGTTCCGGATGTGGCTGCGCGACGCCGCGCGCCGGGTGGTCGCGGGCACGCTCGACGTGATCGACGCCCTCGTCTCGCAGGCGTCCCGGCACCCGGACGCGATCCTGCCCGGCCGCACCCACCTGCAGCACGCGCAGCCGGTTCTCCTGGCGCACCACCTGATGGCCCACGGCCAGTCGCTGCTGCGCGACGTCTCCCGCCTGCGCGACTGGGACGCCCGCACCGCGGAGTCGCCGTACGGCTCGGGTGCGCTCGCCGGTTCGTCGCTCGGCCTCGACCCGGAAGCAGTCGCCGCCGAGCTGGGCTTCGACATCAGCGTGGAGAACTCGATCGACGGCACCGCCTCGCGCGATTTCGTCGCCGAGTTCGCGTTCGCCGTCGCCATGCTTTCGGTGAACCTGTCGCGGATCGCCGAAGAGGTGATCATCTGGAACACCGCCGAATTCGGCTACGTCACGCTGGACGACGCGTGGGCCACCGGCAGCTCGATCATGCCGCAGAAGAAGAACCCGGACGTCGCGGAGCTGACCCGCGGCAAGGCGGGCCGGCTGATCGGCAACCTCACCGGCCTGCTCGCCACGCTCAAGGCGCAGCCGCTCGCGTACAACCGCGACCTGCAGGAGGACAAGGAACCGGTCTTCGACTCCGTCGAACAGCTGGAACTGCTCTTCCCGGCGATCGCGGGAATGCTCGCCACCCTCACCTTCCACACCGACCGGCTCGCCGAACTGGCTCCCGCCGGGTTCACGCTGGCCACCGACATCGCCGAATGGCTGGTGCGCCAGGGCGTGCCGTTCCGGGTCGCGCACGAGGCGGCGGGGGAGAGCGTGCGGGTCGCGGAGGCGCGCGGCGCCGGGCTCGACGAGCTGACCGACGAGGAGTTCCAGGCCATCAACCCGGCGCTCACCCCGGCGGTGCGCGAAGTCCTCACAGTCGAAGGCTCGGTGCGTTCGCGCGACGCTCGCGGCGGCACCGCTCCGGACCGCGTTGCCGAGCAACGGGAACGCCTGGTCGAGCGCGTCGCGGCGCATCGGCAGTGGCTCAAATGATCTGTCGTCGGGCCGCTGGTTAGGCGGGCGGCCCGACGAGAGGAGCGAGTGTGGACCGGTTGTTCCGGCGCGAAGAACTGGCACTGGACCCGGTCGACCTGGCTCAGCTGCTGCTCGGCGCCGTCCTCGAGGCCGACGGGCCCGAAGGCCGGGTCGGGGTGCGGCTCGTGGAGGTCGAGGCCTACCGCGGGCTCGACGATCCCGCATCGCATTGCTACCGGGGGAAAACCCCGCGCAACGCGGTGATGTGGGGCCCGGCCGGGCACCTCTACGTGTACTTCGTCTACGGCATGCACTTCTGCGCGAACGTCGTCGGCACCGAGGACGGGCAGCCGGGCGCGGTGCTGCTGCGGGCGGGCGAGGTCGTCGAGGGAGCGGACATCGTGCGCAAGCGGCGGCCGAACGCGCGCGGCAACGGAGAACTCGCCAAGGGCCCGGCCATCCTCACCTCGGTCCTGGGCCTCGCCCGCGAGCAGAACGGCCTCGATCTCACCGACCCCGAATCGCCGGTGCGCTTGCTCGTCGGCGAGCGCGTGCCCGCGGACAACGTGCGCACCGGCCCGCGCGTCGGCGTCGCGATGGCGATGGACACCCCGTGGCGGTTCTGGGTCGACGGCTCACCAGCCGTCTCGACCTACCGCCGCGGCGGGAAACGCCGGCAGGTGCGACCCGCGGGTTAGTCGTTTGACCTGGTGGGGGATCATCTACAGGTGTGAGTGAGCACATCCTTGACGAGTTGTCCTGGCGCGGCCTGATCGCGCAATCCACCGACATCGACGCCCTGCGCCGAGAACTCGACCACGGCCCGCTCACGCTCTATTGCGGCTTCGACCCGACCGCGCCCAGCCTGCACGCCGGCAACCTCGTCCCGCTGCTGATGCTCAAGCGGTTCCAGCGCGCCGGGCACCGGCCGATCGTGCTGGCGGGCGGCGCGACCGGGATGATCGGCGACCCCCGCGACAACGGGGAACGCACGCTGAACACCCTGGACGTCGTCGCCGACTGGGCCGGGCGGATCCGAGGGCAGCTGGAGCGGTTCGTGGACTTCGACGATTCGCCGACCGGCGCGATCGTCGAGAACAACCTCGACTGGACCGGGAAGCAGAACACGCTGGAATTCCTCCGGGACGTCGGCAAGCACTTCTCGGTGAACGTGATGCTGAACCGGGAGACCGTCAAACGGCGGCTCGAGGGCGACGGCATGTCCTACACCGAGTTCAGCTACCTGCTGCTGCAGTCGCAGGACTACCTGGAGCTGTACCGCAAGCACGGCTGCAAGCTGCAGGTCGGCGGCTCCGACCAGTGGGGCAACCTCGTCGGCGGGGTCGACCTGATCCGCCGCGTCGAAAGCGGTACCGCGCACGCGCTGACCGCGCCGCTGGTCACCGACGCCGAGGGACGCAAGTTCGGCAAGTCCACCGGCGGCGGCAACGTGTGGCTCGATCCGGAGCTGACCTCGCCGTACGCCTGGTACCAGTACTTCGTGAACGTCGGCGACGCTGACGTGCTCCGCTACCTGCGCCTGTTCACCTTCCTCGGCCAGGAGGAGATCGAGGCGCTGGCGAAGGACACCGAAGAGCGTCCGCATCTGCGCGCCGCGCAGAAGCGGCTGGCCGAGGAGTTCACGAACCTGGTGCACGGCGAGGACCAGACGCGCCAGGTCATCGCGGCGAGCCAGGCGCTGTTCGGCCGCGGCGAACTGACCGAGCTGGACGCGCCGACGCTCGACGCGGCGATGGCCGAGGTCCCGAACGGCAAGGTTGAGCCGGCCGGCGACGCCACGATCGTCGACCTGCTGATCGCCGGGGGACTGGTGGACAGCAAGGGCGCGGCGCGGCGGACCGTGAAGGAGGGCGGCGCGTACGTGAACAACGTGAAGATCTCCGACGAGGAGTGGAAGCCAGCCTCTTCCGACGCGCTCCACGGCCGCTGGCTCGTCGTCCGCAAGGGCAAGCGCACGGTCGCCGGCGTCCGCGTCGGGGGCTGATCTCCGCCCTCGGCCCGAAACAGGGGCTCTGACCTGCGAGAACGCAGTTAAGGGACCCCCCTGTTTCGGGCCCTGGGAGGGCGTGTAAAGTTCTTCAAGTCGCCAGGGAAACCGGGTGGCCGCCGGGACACGAACCAAGCTCTCGCCTCTAGGGTGATTGAGTGGGTGTCCCACCAAAAACTGCTAGGAATGACCGCTTCGGTCAGGCTCGCCCTCACGGGGGTGTGCGTGATGCGGGGTGTGTTGCTTGAGAACTCAACAGTGTGCTAGTGAACTAAGCCAGTAGAGCTTAATATGAAACCCCCTCGTCGGGGTTTCCTTTGAGAAATGATTGAGAAGTAGTCTCGATCGAACTTTACAGCATTGTTGGAGAGTTTGATCCTGGCTCAGGACGAACGCTGGCGGCGTGCTTAACACATGCAAGTCGAACGCTGAACCGGTTTCGGCCGGGGATGA
>NZ_JBSHAM010000106.1:0-24603 GCF_053611505.1 Amycolatopsis sp. NPDC054798
GGCAACCCCCCCCCAAAACCCCGAGCAGCCCACCTGCCGGAAAACATAGCCCCTCAAGGAGCCCTTCACGGACCGCCTGCGAGCGCTGCGGCGGCTACGGGGAAGGTCGCAGCAGGAACCGCTCCGCCACCACGAGGTCGTGCGGATAGGTGATCTTCATGTTCTCCGCGCTGCCGGGCACCCACCGCACCGGCAGCGCGGAGAACCGCTCCATGCACGAGGCCGTGTCCGTGCCGAGAAACCCTTCCGCGGCAGCCTGTTCGTAAGCCGCCAGCAGCGGCCGCGCCCGGAAGCCCTGCGGGGTCTGCACGCGGATCGCGCCCGGCAGCGGCCCGGCCACCGTGTCCGGTCCGGCCGTCGAGACCACGTCGTCCGCGGCGAGGCCCGGCACCGCTCCCCCGTCCTCCCGGGTCCGTTCCAGGACCGCGGAGATCAGCTCCGGCTTCACCAGCGGCCGGGCGCCGTCGTGCAGCAGCACGGAATCCACTGTCCCGTCGGCGATCCGCGGCGCGAGATGGCGCAATGCGTTCAGTTCGGAAGCCTGCCGCGTCGGGCCGCCGGTCACGATTTCCACCGGAACCGAGAACTCCGCCAGCACCTCCTCGGCCAGCGACGCGTCTTCCGGCCGGATCACCAGCACCAGCACGCCGATCCCGGGCGCCGCGGCGAACGCGTCCAGCGACCACGCCACCACCCGCCTGCCCGCGACGGGCAGGTAAACCTTGTTCAGCGCGGCCCCCACCCGGGTCCCCGCACCACTGGCCAGCACGACCCCGGCCGCCGTCGATTCCCGCACGCCGACCGACCCTAAGGGCCCCGCCCCGGCGGCGGTAGGTTGGGCTCCGGGACGCCCAGCGGCGAAAGGAAACCTGGCTGTGGACACCGGCGAAACGGGCATCGAGTTCGGCGAGATCGAACCGCCGAGCGACCAGGCCCGGTCGGGCGCGATCGCGCTGCACGACAAGCTCGTCAAACCGGCCGGCTCGCTCGGCAGGCTGGAAGAGCTGGGCGTGTGGATCGCTTCGTGCCAGGGCCAGGCGCCGCCGCGGCCGTTCACCCGGCCGCGCGTCGTCGTGTTCGCCGGGGACCACGGCATCGCGGCGAAGGGCGTTTCGGCGTATCCGCGGGAGGTCACGTCGCAACTCGTCGGGACCATGCTGACCGGCGGCGCGGCGATCAACGTGCTCGCCGCGGCGGCGGGCGCGGGCGTGCGCGTGGTCGACATGGCCGTGGACACCGAGGAATCCGCGATGCGGTCGATCGGCGAGTTCAAGGTGCGCCGCGGCTCCGGTTCGATCGACGTCGAGGACGCGCTCACCGACGCCGAGGTGCGCGCCGCGGTGGCCGCCGGCCGGAAAATCGCCGACGCCGAGGTCGACGGCGGCGCGGACCTGCTGATCGCGGGCGACCTGGGGATCGGCAACAGCACCCCGGCGTCGGTACTGGTCGCGGCGCTGACCGGCAGCGAGCCGGTCGCCGTGGTCGGCCGCGGTTCGGGCATCGACGACAACACCTGGATGCGCAAGGCCGCCGCGGTCCGCGACGCGCTGCGCCGGGCCCGCGCGGTCCTGGCCGACCCGCTCGCGCTGCTGCGGACGTCCTCGGGCGCGGACATCGCCGCGATGACAGGCTTTCTCGCGCAGGCGGCGGTCCGCCGCACGCCGGTGGTGCTCGACGGGCTCGTGGTCTGCTCCGCCGCGCTCGTTGCCGAGGAACTCGCTCCCGGCGCGCGCCGCTGGTGGATGTCCGGGCAGCTCACCGGCGAGCCCGCGCACGCGCTCGCGCTGGAACAGCTGGACCTCGGTGCGCTGCTCGACCTCGACGTCCGCCTCGGCGAAGGCACCGGTGCGGTCACCGCGCTGCCGCTGCTGATGATGGCCGCCCGGGTCCTGGCTGAGATGACCACGCACGAGCAATCCGGCGTCTCCGGCCCGCTCTCGTCCTGAAAGCCGTGAAGGGCTCCTTGAGGGAATCTGATTCCCTCAAGGAGCCCTTCACGGACAGCTAGCTTCAGGTGAGCGGGGTCATCCAGCCGGACGGGGCCGGGCGGGTGCCTTCCTGGATGCCGACGAGCTGCTCGCGCAGGGCCATGGTGACCGAGCCCGGCTGTCCGCCGGAGATCGAGAACTCGCCGCCGCCGTGCTTCACGTGGCCGACCGGCGTGATGACCGCCGCCGTACCGCACGCGAACACCTCGGTCAGCTCGCCCGAGGAAGCCGCCTTTTCCCATTCGTCGGTGGAGATCCGGCGCTCCTCGACCTTGTGCCCGGCGTCCTTCGCCAGCTGCAGCAACGACTTCCGGGTCACGCCCGGCAGCAGCGAACCGGTCAGCTCCGGCGTCACCACGCGGACGTCGTCGCCCGAGCCGAAGACGAAGAACAGGTTCATCCCGCCCATCTCCTCGACCCAGCGGCGCTCGACCGCGTCCAGCCACACCACCTGGTCGCAGCCCTTCTCGACGGCCTGCGCCTGCGCCACGAAGGACGCCGCGTAGTTGCCCGCGCACTTCGCCGCGCCGGTGCCGCCGGGGGCCGCGCGCACGTATTCCGTGGACAGCCACACGCTGACCGGCTTGACGCCGCCGCTGAAGTACGAGCCGGCGGGCGAGGCGATGACCGCGTAGACGTACTCGTCGGCCGGGCTGTTCACGCCGAGCCCCGCCGAGGTGGAGATCATGAACGGGCGCAGGTACAGCGAATCGCCCTCGCGGGTCGGCACCCAGCGCTCGTCGACGGCGATCAGCTCGCGCAGCGAGTCGATGAAGGTCTCGACCGGCAGCTGCGGCATCGCCAGCCGCTCGGCGGACTCCCGGAACCGCTGCGCGTTGGCGTCCGGACGGAACGCGGCGATCGTGCCGTCCGGCTGGCGGTAGGCCTTGAGGCCCTCGAAGATGGCCTGCCCGTAGTGCAGCACGGACGTGGCCGGGTCGAGGGTGAACGGTTCGTACGGCCCGACCTTGGCGTCGTGCCAGCCCTTTTCGGTGCTGTAGCGGATAGTGACCATATGGTCGGTGAAGTGCGTGCCGAACCCCGGCTTGGCAAGTACCTCGGCGACGCGTTCAGCACTCGCGGGGCTCGGATTCGGAACGTGAGTGAACTGCGTCGCTGTCGTCATGCTTAGACAATAACGCTTGGTCGGAAGCACGTTAGTCGGAAGTCCTGTGGTTTTACTCGCCGCACTGCCCCGCGCTCGCAGCGTCACCCCACTACGATGGACGGCGTGAGCACTCAACCAGCACGCCAAGCCGGGCCGGGCGCCGGGCCGGACGTCAAGACCTTCGGCACCGCGGCCCTGCTGACCTTCGGCGCCGGAATGCTCGGGATGGTCGGCTGGGGCCTGCTGTCGAGCGGGTTCGGCTTCTTCCTCGGCCTGGTCGTCGCCGGGTTCGGCATCTACTGGTGGAAGAAGCTGCACGGCACGGTGATCGCCAAGGACCTGCCGACCAAATCGGTGGTGATCCTGCTCGTCGTCAACGTCGTGCTGTTCATCGCACTGGTGCTGCTGGCCCAGTAGGCCAGCGCCCAGCAGGTCAGCAGAGCCCGGCGGGCAAGGCGGGCGCGGGCCAGTCCGGTTCCGGGCGGAAGTCCGTGTGCGTGCCGTCGAACGGGAACGCGCCCCGCTCCGCCAGCGCGCCCAACCGTTCGCCCTCCGCGCGCAGCTTTTCGAGTTCGGCGGCGGTGAGGCGTCCAGCCTCGACGGCCGCCTCCGCTTCGTCCTCGTCCTTCCACTTCCAGCCTGCGCCCGGCGTCACGACCAGGTCGAGAATGCCGTCGATCCGGTCCGGGCCGGTTTCCGTGCGCCCGCGTGGCACTTCGAGGTTCACGTACCAGTCGCGGAACTGTCCGTCCGCCTCGAAGAACCACCACACCGACGACCAGGCCCGGTCGGGGATCAGGCGCAGCGTCGAGGTGCCGTGCCAGATGTCCGGCACCATCCTGCGCGGGGTGCGGAACCGTTGTTCCAGCGGCGCTTCGCGCAGGGCCCGGCCGTCCGCGAGCCTGCTGCCGACGATCGGCGTGCCGAGCGGGAGCCAGCCGAGCAGCGTCTCGCCGTCGTCGGAGATCACACGCAGCGGATGATGCTGGCCGACGCTGCCGTCCGGGCGGACGAAACGTTCGACGACCGTCTGTCCCGGCGCCCAGCGGTGCTCAGTCATGAACGCCACGGTAGCGACGAACCCGCACCCTCAGCAGCAGTTCCGCGACCGCGCCGAGCCCGGCCGCGAGCAGCACCGCCGACAGCGGAACGAACGCCGCGGCGACCGCTGCCAGCAGCGCACCCACCGCGACCGGCCCCCCGCCGGACGGCGCGAACCGCTGTCGCGCACCGACGAAAGTCGTGAATGCAGCGGGAAGAGTCGCCAGGACCGCGATCACCGTGAGCAACGACTGGAGCTGTCCCGCGTCCGCGGCGGAAAGCAGCTCCCGGAACGCCGTACCGGACAATCCGAGCCGGATCGGACCCAGCTGCAGCAGCGTCACCGCCGTGACCGCCACCGCGACGAGGCTCAGAACGAGCGCGCGCCCGGTGCTCCGCTCCCCCGGTTCCGGAATGAGGAACGGAAGCAGGAACAACGCCGCGACGACAATCCCGGCCACCGGCGGCGTTCCGATTCCGCCCGTTTGCGCCACCGGGGCGACCGCCAAGCACATCGCCACGAGCACCGCCGCGGCGGCCAGCAGCACGGCGAGCACCCACTTGACCAGCAGATCCGGCAGCCGCAGCCCGGCGAAATCGGCCGCCGCGACGAACACCACGAGCGCAGCGGCCGCATACCCGGGCTGCACCGGGAACACGTACGCGCCGAAGGCCTGCGCGAGCACGACGATCTGCGCCAGCCGGGATAATCCGCCGACGATCCGGCCAGCCGGATCGTCTCCGAGCGCGGGCAGCCGAGAAGCTCCGACGGCGGCTAGCGCGGCGAGCACAACCCCGGCGAGAACCCAATACCCGGTCCCGGCGGCGCCGGCCGCCAGCGTCACCAGGAGTGCTCCCGCGAGCCGCACCGCGGTCCCCCTTCCCCCGTCCGGATGGCTTTGTCATTAGCATGGCTCACGATCGACCGGGCAGATCGCCCGGCGCCACACCGCGACGTCGCGAGGAGCCAGAAGTGACCGTGCCGAAGCTTGCCCTCTCCGAGAACACGGATGCGGCATTGGGCAAGACCCGCGCCGACGTCGTCGTGATCGGCACTCTGCAGGGCGAGGACGGCCTCGAGCTCGCCGCCGGCGCGGAGGTGGCCGACGCGGCGTTCGACGGCAAGCTCGCCGAGGTGCTGGGCACGCTCGGCGCGACCGGCAAGGCCGAGGAGATCGTGAAGCTGCCGACGCTGGGCAAGCTGCCCGCGGGCGTCGTGCTGGCAGTCGGCCTCGGCAAGCCGAAGGACGGGGAGATCACCGCCGAGCAGGTGCGCCGCGCGGCCGGTGCCGCGGCCCGCGCGCTGAACGGCACCGAGCGGGCGTTCGTCACGCTGTCGGCCGTCGACCTGCACGCCGCCACCGAAGGCATCGCGCTGGGCGCGTACGTCTTCACCGAGTACCGCTCGGAGAAGGGCGACGGCCCGCTGGCGAAGGCCGACCTGGTCAGCCCGGCCGAGGGCACCGCGCGCGAGCACAAGGCCACGCTGAAGGCGGCCGGGTTCATCGCCGAATCGGTGATCATCGCCCGCGACCTGATCAACACCCCGCCGAACGACCTGTTCCCGGCGTCCTTCGCCGACCGCGCGAAGAAGCTCGCCGACGCGAACGGCCTCGAGTTCGAGGTGCTCGACGAGAAGGCCCTCAAGCGCAAGGGCTTCGGCGGCATCCTCGGCGTCGGCGGCGGTTCGTCGCGGCCGCCGCGCCTGCTGCGGCTCAGCTGGAAGCCGGCGAAGGCGCGCAAGAAGGTCGCGCTGGTCGGCAAGGGCATCACCTTCGACTCGGGCGGCATCTCGCTCAAGCCCGCCGCGAACATGGACCACATGACCTCCGACATGTCGGGCGCGGCCGCCGTGCTCGCGTCGGTCGTGCTCGCCGCGAAGCTCAAGTACCCGCTCGAGGTCACCGCGCACATCCCGCTCGCGGAGAACCTGCCCTCGGGCACCTCCTACCGCCCGGGCGACGTCCTGACCATGTACGGCGGCAAGACCGTCGAGGTGCTCAACACCGACGCCGAGGGACGGCTCGTGCTGGCCGACGCGATCGTGCGCGCCGCCGAGGAGAACCCGGACTACCTGATCGAGACCGCCACGCTGACCGGCGCGCAGGTCGTCGCGCTGGGCAACCGGATCTCCGGCGTGATGGGCTCGGACGAGTTCCGCGACCGCGTCGCGGGCATCATGCAGGCCACCGGCGAAGGCGGCTGGGCGATGCCGCTGCCCGACGAACTGCGCGGCGACCTCGACTCGCGCCTGGCCGACATCGCGAACGTCACCGGCCAGCGCTGGGCGGGCATGCTCGTCGCGGGCGTGTTCCTGCGCGAGTTCGTCCCCGCGGACCTGCCGTGGGTGCACCTCGACGTCGCCGGCCCGGCCTTCAACTCCGGCGGCCCGTGGGGCTACACCGGCAAGGGCGGCACCGGCATCCCGGTCCGCACCATCGCCGCGGTGCTGGCGGACATCGCCGACCAGGGCTGATTCGGTTTATCTCCGGACGCCGCAGCGGGTGACGCGCCCGCTGCGGCGTTCGGTGCGTTCGAAGCGGCGTTGAGGGGCGGGCTTCCAGCGGTTCGGTGCGCCGCATTCACCTAACCCGGCATTCGCTGCGGCACCTGGTCGCGCAAGGCGGGTCCGACCTCAACCGTTTCTGTCGTCGGAAGCTCCGGCAGCGACAGCCTTCGGGGTTCCGTCCGGCCACACGCACGGCGAGGTCGCGATGACGAACAACTCGCCGTCGCTGTTGGCCTTGAGCGTCATCCGGAACGCGTCGCTGGTGTTCTCGACCCACAAGAACTCGTTGGGCGGAGTGTTGTCGAGGACGCGGAAGCCGTGGCTTTGCCACCAAGCGCGCAGTGCGTCGAAGTAGCTGGGGATCCGGTCCGCCGGAAGTCCCCGGACCTGGTAACTCCGGCTGGCGATCACGCGTCCCTTGACGCCGTTGTCGCTCGGATCGGAGCAATCGCCGTGCTCCTCCGACGCGTAAAGCTCGTACACGGCGTTCGGCGGCAGCGCCTCGCGCACTTTCGCGGCGTACTCCTCGACGCGCCGATTGGCCTCCGCCGCGGTGATCGTCGGCTGCATTGCCTGTCCTCCCGCTCCGCAGGCAGCCGCCAGGACGACCGCTCCCAGGGTCGTCAGAGCTGTAGCGAGTGCTGTCGAGCGAGCGCGCATGTGCTCCGCTTTCCGGTCAGTAGGTGCGCTTGTTTTACCGACCTTCCGCGGATAGAGGCAAACCAGCCTCGACGCCCCGAAGCAGCACCATCCGCCATGTGGCACGCTCGCGAACATGCAGCGCGACGACTACCTCGAAACCGCCGTCCGCGACGTCCTCACCGCCGACGAGGCCGCCGCTGACCGACGGATCGGGCACGCCGCGCTTCTTCTCGCCACCGCGGGCGCGGCCGACGCCGCGGATCGCCTTGTCACGCAATGGCAAGCGGTGACCGGACGCTCGGCCTCCGTGCTCGCCGACGACGCGGTCCGGGCCCGTGCCTGGGCGATGCTCTTCGAGGCGCGCGGCGACCGTCCACAATGGGCAGAAGCACTCATCCCACTCGACCTGGACGCGGAAGAACAAGCCCACCAAGCACTTCTCGCCCGCCGAACGTCCGATTTGGACGGTCTATTCGACGGTTCGCCGGTCGCGGGCGTGGTTTCCGCGATCGCCCCCGAACGACCGGACCCGGTGCGCGACGCGTTGGCCGCCGCCGATCTCGACGCGTGGGCCGCGCTCGTGGAAAACCACCCGAACCCGGACGTCGCGACGCTCGCCGCCACCCGGCCGCTCGCCGCCCGGCTGGTCAAAGGCGCGGATCCGCTCGGGCTCGGCGCGGAGTGGCCGGACCAGTGCGCAGGCGCGCTGATCGCCGCGCTGCGCGAACGCCATCCGACCGGCCCGGGCACCCTTCCGGAGCTGGTCGCGGCGATCCTCCGGCTGCGCGGGCAGCGAGCCCCGGCCCCGGTATCGCCCGCCGATCTGGCCGCCGCCGAACAACGCCTCGGCCTCCGCCTGCCCGGCGACTACCGCGAGTTTCTGGCCATCGCGGACGGACTACCCGCGGACGTGGTGTTCCCGCGGCTGCTGCCCGCCCGCGAACTCCGCGCCGACGGAACCGTCGTGATCGTCTCCGACCCCGCGACCGTCCTGCTCACCCACACCGGCGACAGCTGGCGAGCGGTCGAAGTGGACCTCGCTTACGGCAGCACCGCGCACGACTCGTTCCGCGCACTGTTGGAGCACCACCACCGGTTACTGGAAGCCAGTGCCTGACTCAGCTGCCCGGGCGGCGCTTCTGCCGTTCGGTGTACTCGCGCATGCGCTTCGGGTAACCGACGCGCGCGACCTCGTACACCGGGATCGTGTGCTTGTGCCCGAACCGCTGCGCGGCGTCGAGGCTGCCGATCCGGCGGCGGGTCCATTCGCCGTCGTGCGCGACGAGCACCACAGTGGTGTCGGTCACCGTGGTTTTCGGCTCGACGAAGGCTTCCACCCCGCGTCGCGCGGCGGCCCATTCCTCCAGGTAGCGGGTGTCGCCCGAGCCTCCGGAGCGGCCTGCTCCAGTGGCCGGGCCACGTCTGCCGCGGCGGCGCAACGAGTCGAAGATCCCCACTTCGACCACCTTTCTTCCGGCGGGAGTCCGGACTCCATTATTCCCGGTCGCGCGTGTGGCCGGTGTCGCAGCGCCGCCTTGGCCCGGCTAGGTCGCAACGCCGATCGGCGTAGTGACAAGATGGCTGTTGTCGCGCGCGCGGTTATACCGGGTGCCGCGGCGACCGAAGCTCCACCCCTATCGCTGCCGAGGAGTTATTGAAGTGAGCGACACCTCCGCCGACCTCGTGATCCTGGGAGGCGGATCGGGCGGCTACGCCGCGGCTTTCCGCGCGGCCGAGCTGGGCCTTTCCGTCACGCTGATCGAGAAGGACAAGCTGGGCGGGACCTGCCTCCACCGGGGCTGCATCCCGACCAAGGCCCTGCTGCACGCCGCCGAGGTCGCCGACGAGGCCCGCGACGCCGAGACCTTCGGCGTCAAGGCCGTGTTCGAGGGCATCGACATCGCGGGGGTGAACAAGTACAAGGACGGGATCGTCTCCCGGCTGTACAAGGGCCTCCAGGGCCTGGCCAAGGCGCACAAGGTGAACCTCGTCGAGGGCACCGGCCGGTTCGTCGGCGGCACGACCGTCGAGGTCGACGGCACCCGCTACACCGGCAAGAACGTCATCCTCGCCACCGGTTCGTACTCGCGTACCCTGCCCGGCCTCGAGCTCGGCGGCCGCATCATCGCGAGCGAGCAGGCGCTGACGCTGGACTACGTGCCGAAGAAGGTCGTCGTGCTCGGCGGCGGCGTGATCGGCGTGGAGTTCGCCAGCGTGTGGGCCTCCTTCGGGGTCGACGTCACCGTGGTCGAGGCGCTCCCGCGGCTGGTCCCGAACGAGGACGAGTACGCCTCCAAGCAGCTCGAGCGCGCGTTCCGCCGCCGCAAGATCGCCTTCAAGACCGGCGTGCGGTTCACCGGCGCGAAGCAGGACGACAACGGTGTCAGCGTGTCGCTGGAATCCGGCGAGACGCTGGAAGCCGACCTGCTGCTGGTCGCCGTCGGCCGCGGCCCGAACTCGGCCGGGCACGGCTACGAAGAGGCGGGCGTCCAGATCGACCGCGGCTTCGTGCTCACCGACGACCGGCTGCGCACCAACCTGCCGAACGTCTACGCGGTCGGCGACATCGTGCCGGGCCTTCAGCTCGCGCACCGCGGCTTCCAGCAGGGCATCTTCGTGGCCGAGGAGATCGCCGGCCTCAACCCGCGCGCCATCGACGAGCGCGGCATCCCGCGCGTCACCTACTCGCACCCCGAGGTCGCCTCGGTCGGGCTCACCGAGACCCAGGCCAAGGAGAAGTACGGCTCGGACGTCACCACGTTCACCTACGACCTCGGCGGCAACGGCAAGAGCCAGATCCTCAAGACCTCCGGCGGCGTGAAGCTGGTGAAGGCGCCGGACGGCCCCGTCGTCGGCGTGCACATGGTGGGCGACCGGGTCGGCGAGCTGATCGGCGAAGCGCAGCTGATCTACAGCTGGGAGGCGTTCCCGGAGGACGTCGCCCCGCTGATCCACGCGCACCCCACGCAGACCGAGGCACTCGGCGAAGCGTTCCTCGCCCTCGCGGGCAAGCCGCTGCACGTGCACAGCTGACGCGCAACCAGCACAATCCAGACCACGTCTTAGCGATCAAGGGAGCCAGCGAACAATGGCCTACTCCGTCACGCTGCCGGAGCTCGGCGAGAGCGTCACCGAGGGAACCGTCACCCGGTGGTTGAAGCAGGAGGGCGACACCGTCGAGGTCGACGAGCCGTTGCTCGAGATCTCGACCGACAAGGTCGACACCGAAGTACCGTCGCCGGTGGCAGGCACGGTCGTGAAGATCAGCGCCAAGGAAGACGACACCGTCGAGGTCGGCGGCGAGCTGGCGGTGATCGACGACGGCACCGGCGGCGTGCCCGAGTCCTCCGCCCCGGCCCAGCAGTCCGGGCCGGAGCCGGAACCCGCCCCGCAGCAGCAGGAAGCCCCTGCCCAGGCCGAATCCGCCGCCCCGGCCGAATCCGCGCCGTCGCAGCCGGACACCGCGCCCGCCGCGGGCGGTTCGGGCACCGAGGTGAAGCTGCCCGAACTGGGCGAGAGCGTCACCGAGGGCACTGTCACCCGCTGGCTGAAGCAGGTCGGCGATTCCGTCGAGGTCGACGAGCCGCTGCTCGAGATCTCCACCGACAAGGTCGACACCGAGGTCCCGTCGCCGGTCGCCGGCACCGTGCTGGAAATCCGCGCGGGCGAGGACGAGACCGTCGAGGTCGGCGGGGTGCTCGCGGTCATCGGCGACGCCGGCGCCGCCCCGGCTCCGGAAGCCAAGCCCGCTCCGGCCCCGCAGCAGGAAAGCAAGCCCGCCCCGGCTCCGGAGCCCACCCCGGCCCCGGTCCAGGAGAGCAAGCCCGCCCCTGCCCCGTCGGCTCCGGCCCCCGCGCCCGCCGCCCCGGCTCCGGCGCAGGAGAGCAAGCCCGCTCCGGCCGCCGCGGACAACGGCTCCGCGGAAGGCCCGTACGTCACGCCGCTGGTGCGCAAGCTGGCCTCCGAGCACGGCATCGACCTCGCGTCGCTGACCGGCAGCGGAGTCGGCGGCCGCATCCGCAAGCAGGACGTGCTCGCCGCGGCCGAGGCCAAGCAGAAGGCGGCTCCGGCCCCGGCTGCTGCCGCTCCGTCCGCCCCGGCCGCTGCCGCTCCGTCCGCGCCGCGCGCCGCCGCGGTGTCGCCGGAGGTCGCCGCCCTGCGCGGCACCGTGCAGAAGGCGAGCCGGATCCGGCAGATCACCGCCACCAAGACCCGCGAGTCGCTGCAGGTTTCCGCGCAGCTCACGCAGGTGCACGAGGTGGACGTCACCAAGATCGCCAAGCTGCGCCAGCGCGCGAAGGCGGCGTTCAAGGAGCGCGAGGGCGTCAACCTCACGTTCCTGCCGTTCTTCGCCAAGGCGACGGTCGAGGCGCTCAAGCAGCACCCGAACGTCAACGCGTCCTACAACGAGGACACGAAGGAGATCACCTACCACGGCGCCGTGCACCTGGGCATCGCGGTGGACACCGAGCGCGGCCTGCTCTCGGTCGTGATCCACGACGCGGGCGAGCTGAGCCTCGCCGGCCTCGCGCACCGCATCGCCGACCTGGCGGCGCGGGCCCGGGCCAACAAGATCAAGCCGGACGAGCTGATCGGCGGCACCTTCACCGTCACGAACATCGGCTCCAACGGGGCCCTGTTCGACACGCCGATCATCGTGCAGCCGCAGTCCGGCATGCTCGGCACCGGTGCCGTGGTGAAGCGCCCGGTCGTGGTGAGCGACGCCGAGGGCAACGACACCATCGCGGTCCGCTCGATGGCGTACCTGCCGCTGACCTACGACCACCGCCTGGTCGACGGCGCGGACGCCGGCCGCTTCCTGACCACGATCAAGCAGCGGCTGGAAGAGGGCAACTTCGAGGACGAGCTGGGTCTCTGATCCGGTAACTCCCTCGGCCGAAGGCCCCCGCACCCACCCGGGTGCGGGGGCCTTCGCCGTGGTACGACTTTCGGCTAATCCGGAATTCCGGAATATCGGAGTAAGCTCAGCGGCATGCTCACTCGACGAAGCTTGCTCACGTCGGTCGCAGCAGCGGGGGCCGCCACGATCGTCGCGCCCTCGCTCGCGCTGGCCGCTCCCCCGGACCAATCCACTCCCGAAGGCTGGCTCGCCCGGCTCGCCGCGCACCGCGACGACGTGTCCGCGGTTTTCTCCGACGGCACCGGCCGCCGGTTCAGCCATCTCGCGGACAGGTCGCTCACCATCGCGTCCGCGATCAAGGTGGTGCATCTGCTCGCCTACACCACCGCGGTCGCACAAGGACGGCTCGATCCGGCCGAGCAGGTGCGCGTCGGCGACTGGGGCGCGCGGCATCCGTACATCGGCGACGGTCCAGTCGGCCAGGGAAACCACCTGAACGCGTTGAAATACTTGGGGATCCCGTGCGACGAGTACGGCGTCGCGAAGAATCCGGACCAGCGCGTGCCGTTGCGGAGCATCGCGGAAATGATGATCTTCGTCAGCGACAACTCCGCGGCCGACTACCTGCGCGCCCGGCTCGGCGACCGGGCCCTGCGGGAGGCCGCGGCCCGCGGCGGCTGGCGGATGCCGGACATCCGGATGTTCGGCGGCGAAACGTTGCTGCTGTATTTCCCCGAATACTGCCCGCCTCCGGGCAGCCCGGTCGCGATCCGCCGGGCGGCAGGAGACGCGCTGTCGAACCGGTTCGCGTGCGACCCGTCGTTCCGTGCCCAGATGCTCCCTCGGGCCGCCGAAAAGCCGCCTTCCGTCGAAGCGATCATGGCGTGGTCAGCGGCGACCGGGCAGGGCAGCGCCGCGCAGTTGTTCGGGATGCACCACGAGATCGCCACGAGCCGCGATCGTACGGCCGTCCTCGCGCAGCAGATCCTCGACGTACCGGTCGTGCCCAAGCCGCCGGGCTCGAAAGCCTTGCTGTACAAGGGCGGCAACCTTCCCGGCTTCCTCGTCCTCGGGTTCGACGTGCTGTGGCCGGACCGCCGTCCCGGCACCGGCACGATCTTCCTGAAGAACTCCACTCTGGAGGATCTCCAATACGCCAAAGTGCTGATCCAGCTGGGCGTCGACGCGCTGTCCAGCCCGGATGCCTTCGCGGCACTGGAGCGCGCGCTGGGACACTGACCCCCATGACCGAAGACCTCGCCGAGCGCGTCGCGGCGCTCGAACGCCGGATGGCCGCATTGGAGGGGCGGCCCGCCGAACCCGTCCAGAACAACCCGCAGGGGATCGTCGGCTATCAGGGTGAATTGACCGATCCCGAGCTGCGCTGGGAAATCCGGCTCACCACGCCCGCGGTCCTCGCGCTCGAGGACGGTCCGCGCGCCGAGGTGCTGGCCGCGCTGGCGAACACCGACCGGATCGCGCTCGTCCGGCTGCTCGCCCGCGACGGCGCGCAAACCGGGGCCGCGCTGCAGGAAGCCGCCGAACTCAGTTCGCCCGGACGGCTCTACCACCATCTCAAGGCGCTCACCGCGGCCGGGCTGGTCGAGCAGGACCGCCGGGGCAGTTACCGGCTCAAGCCGACGGCCGCGATTCCCGCGCTGGTGCTGCTGACCGCCGCCGCCGACGTCGCCGGTCAGCTCCGCCCGGGTGTGCGCGAGCCGGGCCGATAGGACACGATCAAAGGCATGCGGGTACTCATCGCGGGCTCCGGCGGTCTCATCGGCACCGCATTGACGGGACGGCTGCGCGAATCCGGGCACGAAGTGCGCCGGCTGGTGCGACGCGCAGCCCAGGCGAAAGACGAGTGCGGCTGGGACCCGCCCTCGGGACGGATCGACGACGGCGCGTTCGACGGCGTCGACGCGGTGGTCAACCTGTGCGGCGCGCCGCTGTTGCCCGGCCGCTGGAGCGGAATGCGCAAACAGCAGCTGCTCGACAGCCGGGTGGAGCCGACCGAGGTGCTCGCCGAAGCAGTGGCCGAACATGGCATCGGAGTGCTGGTGAACGCCTCCGCCGTGGGCTACTACGGCAACACCGGGTCCACTGTGGTCGATGAGAACACCAAGGCCGGCAACGGTTTTCTCGCCGAGATGTGCACCGAATGGGAGAACGCGACCGCCGCGGCGGCGAACGCCAGGGTGGTCTCGGTCCGCACCGGTCTCGTCCTGGCCCGCCACGGCGGTCTGCTCGACGTTCTGCGCCCGCTTTTCCGTCTCGCGCTCGGCGGACGCCTCGGCGACGGCAGCCAGTACATGCCGTGGATCGCGCTGGACGACGAAATCGGTGCTCTCCTGCACATCCTGGAGCACGACACGCTGTCCGGCCCGGTCAATCTCACCGGTCCGATCCCGGTCGCCAACGCCGAGTTCACCCGCGCGCTCGGCCGCGCCGTGCACCGGCCGGCGCCGTGGTGGGTGCCGGAAATCGCGATGAAGCTCGCGCTCGGCCAAGCCGCCGAGGAGATGGCGTTGTTCGGGCAGCGCGCGGTGCCGCGGAAGCTTGAGGCCAGCGGCTACGAATTCCGGCACCGCACCGTCGACACCGCGCTCGACGCGGCGACGTGACGATGCCGCGCGTGCGGTGGATCGTCACCGGGGCGGTCCTGTTCGGCGCGTTCCTCTGGCTCGGATTCCTGGTGGACCGGCAGCCGCTGCAGCTCGACCTCGAGGTCGCGACTGCGTTGCGCGGCCAGGACGCTCGCCCGGCCGGGCAGATCGCGGGCGTCGTGACGAACGTCCTCGGCCCAGTGCTGCCATACGCACTCGGCGTGGTGCTCCTGGCGATCGTGCTGCGAGACCGGTCGCAGTTCTCCCTGTGCGCGCGGCTCGCCGTGGTGCTTCTGCTGTGCCGGCTGACCAGCCTGGCGTTCAAGCCGGTGTTCCAGCGGCAGCGCCCGCGCGTGTACCCGGATCTGAGCTACCCCAGCGGCCACGTCGTTTCCGTCGCCACGACCGGACTGGTCGCGGTCCTGCTCTGCGCCTGGCTCCGGCCGCGGTTCGCGCGGTGGGCGCTCTGGATTTCCGCCGCCGCGACCGTGCTGGCCGCGGCCTGCCGGATCGTGCTCGGCGTGCACTGGGTCACCGACACGATCGGGGCCGTGCTCGCGGTGCTCGGCGTGGGACTGGTGTCAGCGACCGCACTCCGGCTGATCCCCTTTCCGGCTGGCGAAAGGCGTAGCCTCGACGGGTGAGTTCTTCGAGCGCAAGCTGTCGGATCGCCACCGAACCCCTCGTCGTGCGGGAGGTCGGGACGATCGACTACACCGAGGCCTGGGACCTGCAGCGGGAGATCCTCGCCGCGCGCGCGGACGAGACCGGGCCGGACACCCTGCTGCTGCTGGAGCACCCGTCGGTCTACACCGCGGGCAAGCGCACCGAACCCGAGGACCGGCCCGCCGACGGCACCCCGGTGATCGACGTCGACCGCGGCGGCAAGATCACCTGGCACGGCCCCGGCCAGCTGGTCGGCTACCCGATCCTGAAGCTCGCCGACCCGATCGACGTCATGCACTACGTGCGGCGGCTGGAAGAGGCGCTGATCGCGGTGTGCGACCGGTTCGGCGTGCGCACCGGCCGCGTCGAGGGCCGCAGCGGCGTGTGGATCCCGGCCGACGAGCGCGGCATCGAACGCAAGATCGCCGCGATCGGCATCCGCGTCCAGCGCGGCGTGACGATGCACGGGTTCGAGCTGAACTGCAACGCCGACCTGGCCGCGTTCGACAACATCGTGCCGTGCGGCATCCGCGACGCGGGCGTCACCTCGCTGTCCTGGGAACTGCAGCGCGACGTCCCGGTCGCCGAGGTGCTGCCGCTGGCGACGGAGCTGGTGCTGGCCGCGCTCGAAGGCGACCTGCCGGTGAGCGACGACCGCTGGCTGCCCCGCCCGGAAGCCCCGAAGGCCCCCGGCGTCACCTTCGCCCTGCAGAACTGACCAGACTGTCCGTGAGGGGCACCCTGAGGGAATCTGATTCCTCAGGGTTCCCCTCACGGCTTTCAGTCCAGCTGGGGCGCGACCTCGGAGGCCACGAACTCGATGTGGTCGAGGTCGGAGAGGTCCAGCACCTGCAGGTACAGCCGGGTGATCCCGGTCTTCTCCCGCCACTGCCCGATCCGGTCCACGATCTCCGCCGCGGTCCCGGCCAGCCCGTTGGCGCGCAGTTCGGACACCTCGCGCCCGATCGCCCCGGCCCGGCGCCCGACCTCGGCCTCGTCCCGGCCCGCCGCCAGCACGAGCGCGACCGAACGCAGGATCTCCTTGGGGTCGCGGCCGATCGCCTCCGCCGCCGCGTCCACCCGCTGGAACTGCGCGAGCGCGGTTTCGGCGTCCACGAACGGCAGGTTGAACTCGTCGGCGTACTGCGCGGCCAGCGCCGGGGTGCGCTTCTTGCCGCCCCCGCCGATGATCACCGGCGGCGCGGGCGACTGCGCCGGCTTCGGCAGCGCGGGCGAATCGGCGAGCGTGTAGTAGTCGCCGGAGTAGGAGAACTTCTCCCCGGCCGGGGTCTTCCACAGGCCGGTGATCACCGCGAGCTGCTCGGCGTAGCGGTCGAAGCGCTCCTTGATCGGCGGCAGGGTGAGGCCGTAGGCGGTGTGCTCGTCGTCGTACCAGCCGGCGCCGAAGCCGAATTCCACGCGCCCGCCGGACATCTGGTCCACCTGCGCGACCGAGATCGCGAGCGGGCCGGGGTGGCGGAAGGTGGCCGCGGTGACGAGCGTGCCGAGCCGGACCCGCTCGGTCTCGCGGGCGAGGCCGGCGAGGGTGATCCACGCGTCGGTCGGGCCGGGAAGGCCGTCCGCGCTGCCCATCTTGAGGTAGTGGTCGCTGCGGAAGAACGCGTCGTATCCCGCGGCTTCGGTGGTCCGCGCGACCCGCAGCAGGTCGTCGTAGCTCGCGCCCTGCTGGGGTTCGGTGAAGATCCTCAAGTCCATGTCCGCCAGCCTAACCGCGGGCTGATCACCCCGCGGCGGGCCGTTCCTCGGCTCCGGCCGGGCGGCGCAGCCGGGACAGCATCCGCGTGATGACGTCCTCGATCTCGGCCCCGACCTTCTTCGGGTCGGCCGCGCCGGCGATCTCGGTGGCCGCGCTCGACAGCGCGCCGAACAGCAGCCGCGCGGTGAGGTCGACCGGAACCGGCTCCACCTCGCCCGCGTCGACGAGCAGCTGCAGCCCGGACCGCACGAGCCCGAAGCTGGACTGCTCCTCGGCCTCGCGCCAGCGTTCCCAGCCCATCACGACCGGGCCCTCGTGGATGGCGATCCGCTGGTACGAGGGGTCGAGGCAGCTGCGGATGAACGCCTGCAGCCCGCCCATCGCGCGCTCCCACGGCTCGCCGTCGCCGGTCATGATCTTCTGCAGCCGGTCGTAGACCAGGCTTTCCACCTGTTCGAACGCGGCTTCGAAGAGCGCCTGCTTTCCGCTGAAATGGTGGTACAGCGCGCCTTTCGTGACGCGGGCGCGTTTGGCCACCTCGTCGAGCGAGGTGCCCGCGTATCCGCGTTTCGTGAACAGTTCGACCGCGCTGTCGACCAGGGCGGATCGGGTCGACTCGGAGTAGTCGAGTCGTCGGGACCTCATTGTCGGCACGCTCACAACCTTACGCCGGGGCCTGCCGGACCATACCCGTGGTATGTTGGCTGCGTCAGGTCCGTACCGGGAGTATGCCGCAGACCGGCAGTATGACCCGGGTCACGGAAGGGGAGCCACACCATGAGCTGGACCGACTTCTACCGGCGGCGAGAGATCCTCGATGCCGCTGTCCGCCAAGCGAGGCGCGCTCCGCGGGAACCGCTGTCGCTGGCCGAAATCCCGGGTGCCGCCGACGAGTTCGGCACCGAAGAGAACCTGTTGCTGGCGCTGCAGTACAAGTGGACGCAGCTGCTCAGCGGCTACCTGCGTGCCGAGTTCGCCGACCCCGACGAGGCGGAGCTGCCCGGCGACCAGGTCGACGCCGTCACCCGGGCGTGGCGGCAGGCGCAGCACGACCACGAAGACCTCCGTGCGGTGCTGGACGGCGCGCTGGAGCGCTGCCCCGCACTGGAACCGCTGCACCGCACCGAATTGCACATGCTGGCGCTCACCGCCGGCCTCGCCGAACCGGACGAGCCCGCCGGCGAGATCGTCAAGGTCGGGCGGACGCTCGACGCGCTGCTGCGCGCCGGTGACGCCAGCCCGGTCCGCAGGCGCGGTCCGGTCGGACATCTGATGCGCCTGCTCGCGCCGAGTGCGTGACGTGTAGTTAGCTGACCCGATGAACGAACGCTGGACCGAGGCCCGGATCCCCGACCAGAGCGGCCGGACCGTCCTGATCACCGGAGCGAATTCCGGCCTCGGCCTGCGTTCGGCGGAAGTCCTCGCGGCACACGGCGCTCGCGTGCTGCTCGGCTGCCGTTCGCCGGAACGCGGCGCGGCCGCCCTCGACCGCGTGCGCACTGCGGCTTCGGGCGCCACGCCCGAACTTGTCCAGCTGGACCTCGCCGACCTGGCGTCCGTCCGCGAAGCCGCCGCCAAGGCGCGCGAACTCACCGGTGACGCGTTGGACGTGCTGATGAACAACGCCGGCGTCATGGCCACCGCACAAGGCCGCACCGCCGATGGTTTCGAACTGCAATTCGGCACGAACCACCTCGGGCACGCCGCACTGACGTGGCTGCTGATGCCCGCCCTGCGCGGCGCACACGCCGGCCGGGTCGTGACACTGTCCAGCGTCGCCGCCATCGGCGCACACCTGCACCTCGACGACCCGAACGCCGAGCGCCGCCCGTACCGCGCAGCAGCCGCGTACGGCCAGGCGAAACTGGCGAACCAAACCTTCGGCATCGAACTCGACCGGCGCCTTCGCGCGGCGGATTCCACTGTGCTCAGCGTCCTCGCACACCCCGGCTACAGCGCGACCGGCCTGACCACGAACATGGCCAGCTCGTACCAGAACCCGTTGGTGCGCGGCGCACTCCGGGAAATCGGCAAGCTCGGCGGAATGCTGCTGGCCCAACGCGTCGAACAGGGCGCGCTGCCGCAGCTGTACGCCGCGACAGCCCCGGACGTCGAAGGCGGCGACTACCTCGGACCGGTCTTCGCGGTCCGCGGCCGCCCGGCGAAGGTCCGCACCCTTGCCCCGGCCCGGAATCCGCGGTCCGGGACCACATTGTGGGAGCTGACCGCCGAGCTGACCGGCGTCACCCCCGACCCGGCCTGAGGCCGGTTTTCCGGGCGTAGGGTGGAGCCCGTGAGTGCTGCACCGGAAGGGCGGAAGTTGTTGCGGCTTGAGGTGCGCAACAGTGAGACGCCGATTGAGAAGAAGCCGTCGTGGATCAAGACGCGGGTGCGGATGGGTCCGGAGTTCACGGAACTCAAGGGCCTGGTGCGTCGCGAGGGTCTGCACACCGTCTGCGAAGAGGCGGGGTGTCCCAACATTTACGAATGCTGGGAGGACCGGGAAGCCACGTTCCTGATCGGCGGTGACCAGTGCACGCGGCGTTGCGATTTCTGTCAGATCGACACGGGCAAGCCTGCTGAGCTGAACCGGACGGAGCCGCGGAAGGTCGCGGAGTCGGTGCAGGCGATGGGGTTGCGGTACTCGACGATCACCGGTGTCGCCCGTGACGATCTCGCTGACGGCGGTGCGTGGCTGTATGCGGAGACGGTCCGGCAGATTCACGCGTTGAATCCGGGTACCGGGGTCGAGTTGCTGATTCCGGATTTCAATGCGGAGCCGGGGCAGTTGGCGGAGGTGTTCGGGTCGCGTCCGGAGGTGCTGGCGCACAATGTGGAGACGGTGCCGCGGATTTTCAAGCGGATCCGTCCCGGGTTCCGGTACGCGCGTTCGCTGGATGTGATCACGCAGGCGCGTGCGGCGGGGTTGGTGACGAAGTCGAACCTGATCCTCGGCATGGGCGAAACCCCCGAAGAGGTCACCGTCGCCTTGCAGGATCTCTTCGACGCGGGCTGCGAGATCATCACCATCACCCAGTACCTGCGGCCCTCGCCCCGGCACCACCCGGTCGACCGGTGGGTCAAACCGGAAGAGTTCGTCGAGCACGCGAAAACCGCTGAGGCTATTGGGTTCCCGGGCGTGATGGCGGGGCCGTTGGTGCGGTCGTCGTACCGCGCGGGCCGGTTGTACGCGCAGACCAAGGCTCACCGGGGCGAGGAATTGCCGGAGAACCTTGCTCACCTCGCCACCGAAGGACCCGCGGCGCAGGAGGCCAGCAGCCTGCTGTCCCGCTGAAACCGCCTGAAGCAGGGGCCCCAGTGACGCACTGGGCCCCTGTTTTCGTCTCCGGTTCACTCGAACGTGGCAGCCGATTCCCAAGAATCAGTAAAGTGATGGTGTGGCTTTAGTAACGGACCTCCTCAACTGGTTGCAAGCACTCCCCCAACCGGGTCTCGTCGCGGCAACCGGCGGGCTCGTGTTCGCCGAGTGCACGATCGGCCTCGGCTTCATCGCCCCTGGCGAGTCCGGTTTGCTGATCGCAGCGACCACGGCGACGTCCGTGTCCCGCTTCCTGACCCTGTGGGCGGTGGTCACCGTCTGCGCGGCACTGGGCGATTCGGTCGGCTACGCCCTCGGCCGGAAGTTCGGGCCGCGGCTGCGGGAAACGAAGCTCATCCGCAAGTACGGACTGGACGCCTGGGACCGGGCCACCGGCGTCCTCGAACGCCGGGGCGCGTGGGCGGTGTTCTTCGCGCGGTTCCTGCCCGTACTGCGCACCCTGACGCCGGCCGCCGCGGGAGCGTCGAACCTTCCGTTCCGCAAGTTCCTCCCCGCGACCGCCGCCGGCGCGTTCTGCTGGTCGCTCGTGCACATCAGCCTCGGCGCAGCCCTTGGCGAAGCGGCCAAGCAGGTCGAGAGCGCGATGAACACCGGATTCCTGGTGGTGGCCGCGCTGGTAGTCGGCGTGCTGGTGTTCTTCTTGCTGCGCTTGAAGAAACGCAAAGCCCTCGGCGTGGCCGGGTCCGCCGGTTCGCCGGACGAGAAACCGGAAGAGCCTGTCCGCACCGGCAGCTGACCTGGCGACCTAACTCACCCGAAGTCACCCGCCCGGGGACCGTTCCGCTGATTAGATTCGACCGTATGCAGGCACTAGACCTCCCGAAGCCGGTCGCGTTCGTCCTCGGCGGTGGCGGCAGCCTCGGCGCGCTGCAGGTGGGCATGCTGCAAGCCCTCGACGAAGCGGGCATCACGCCGGATCTGGCGGTCGGCACGTCCGTCGGCTCGCTCAACGCCGCGGTGCTCTCCCTTCCCGGCGACAACCGGCTCGAGCGGCTCCGCGACATCTGGGCGCACATGACCAAAGCCGAGGCCTTCCCCGGCGGCGTGTTCAGCCAGGTCCGGACGCTCCGGCACAGCAAAACCCATCTGTTCCCGAACACCGGCCTCGCCAAGATCATCGACGATCACCTCGGCGCCGGGAGCCGGTTCGAAGACCTGGCGCTGCCGCTGGGCGTCGTCACCACCGACGTCGACACCGCCGAGCCGGTCCTGCTCACCTCGGGCCCGCTGCAGGCGCCGCTCCTGGCGAGCTGCGCGATCCCCGGCATCTATCCGCCGGTGCCGCACGAGGACCGTCTCCTCTACGACGGCGGCCTGGTCGCCAATGTCCCGATGCGGCAAGCGTTGCGGATGGGCGCGAAATCGCTGGTCGTCCTCGACTGCGCGTTTCCCGGCAAAATGCCCGGCGCGCCCCGGACGTTCGCCGAGGTGATGATGTTCACCGCGATGATCAGCATGCGCAACCAGGCCGTCCTGGAGGCGCCCGTCGCCGCCCGGCAGGTGCCGGTGGTCTATCTGCCCGGCCCGGCGCCGGTTCAAGTGAGCCCGCTGGACTTCTCGCGCACCGACGATCTCGCGGCGCAGGCCTACCACGCCGCCCGGGACCACCTGAAGGAACTCACCGTCGACGGTCCCGGCTTGTACGGAGCGCCCGGATTGCTGCGTCCCTGAGCCGTGTGACGGTCCGGAATCGCGACGTGATCCGCGTCACTCCAATGCACCGATCCGCCAGTCGGGGCGTCTTTCCGATCGCGTAGTTTTGCAGTTGAACCCTGCCGGTCCGCGACCCTCACAAAAGAGACATAATGTTCCCGAAGAAGACATTTTTTCCGGTTGCCGGAATTCTCGCGGCGACCCTGCTGCTTTCCGCTTGTTCCTCCGGGGACGGCGGCGGCGACGCCGGCCAGCCCGGCGGTCCGGGCGGGGCGAGCCAGGCCGTGACACCGGCGTCGGTGTCGATCGAACCGGCCAACGCGTCCGGGATCAGCCCGAGCACGCCCATCGTCGTGAAGGCGGCGAACGGGAAGCTCACGGACGTCACGGTCATGAGCGCCAAAGGCAAACCCGTCAAGGGCGAGTTCTCGCCGGACAAGCTGAGCTGGACGACCACCGAGGTGCTCGGCTACGGCGGCACCTACCAGGTGAAGGCGCATGCCCAGAGCACGGACGGGAAATCCGTCGAACAGCAGGGGCAGGTCACCACGCTGTCGCCGAAGAAGCAGGCGAACGCGAACCTGATCCCGGCCCCGAACGCGGTGAAGAGCGCCGGCGTCGGAGTGGGGCAGCCGATCGTGTTCAGCTTCGGCGTCGCGGTCAAGAACAAGGCCGAGGTAGAGAAGGCGCTGACGGTCGAGTCCTCGCCGAAGCAAGACGGCAGCTGGTATTGGATGGACGACAAGAACGTCCACTACCGGCCGAAGGAATACTGGAAGCCGGGCACCACGCTCACGGTCAACGCGAAGATTTACGGCGTCGATTTCGGAAATGGCGTGTACGGAGCGGACGATCGCACCGAAACGTACAAGGTGCACGATTCGTGGATCGCCAAAGCCGACGGCAACAGCGAGCAGATGCAGATCTTCCACAACGGTTCGATGGTGAAGTCGATGCCGATCTCGATGGGCAAGGACGCGACGCCTACGCATCTCGGCCCGCACGTCATCTCGGACAAGCAGGCGAACTACACGATGGACTCCTGCACGTACGGCGTGTGCCCGCCGGACCCGAAGGCGTACCGCTCGAACGAGAAGTTCTCCGAACGCATCTCGAACGACGGCGAGTTCGTCCACGAGAACCCGAACAGCGTCGGGCAGCAGGGCAGCTCGAACGTCTCGCACGGCTGCATCAACCTGAACGCCGCCAACGCCGAATGGTTCTTCAACAACTTCGGCCTCGGAGACGTCGTAGAGGTCACCAACTCGGGCGGCCCGCAGCTCCCGGTGTGGGACCTGTACGGCGACTGGTCCAAGTCCTGGACCGACTGGCAGAAGGGCTCGGCCCTGAAGTAAGGCCGACGGCCGGGATTCGGGTTCGGTTCGACTGAGCGGTTCGACAGGGAAGGTGCCGGGGCTTCGCGCTCCGGCACCTTTTTTGCTGCCTGGAGCCGGGGTTGGGCAGATGCTGGGCTGAGCTGGGTTGTCGCGGGGGCGGCGAGGAGAGTGAGCCCGGGCCGGATGGCTGTTTCCCTGCGGTCGGCGCTGCTCGCTGAGTTCGTCCGCGCATCGCGCCCGACTTGTTCCTGCGGCTTCGTTTCCGTCGCACTTAGGCACAACCGGACCTGCCGCTCGCCGCGCAGCGAGCCCGCCTGTCCCGGCAGCTTCGTCTCCGCCGCACTCGGCACGACTGGTCCTCGTGCTCGAGGCGTTCCTCTCGTGCCGCGCCTGACTGGTTCCGCTGCGGGATGGCTCTTCGCCGCGCGCACGGCTGTTCCTGCTAGATGGATCCTCCTCACATGTCGCGCGACTCGCCCTGTTGCTGGATGCGCTTCCCTCGCATCGCGCCCGACTGGCCTGTTCGCTCACCGCGGCCGCCTCCCGCTCCTTGTAGCCGCTCCGGCTGCTCCTTGCCCCTCGCCGCGGCCTCGTCGTGCCGCCGGCTGCGGCTCCTCGCATCCGCCGCGCTCATTTCCCCTGCGGCACACCGTGGTCCTCTCCTGCCGCTAGCTCACCGCACTGCGAACGAGCTGGGACTGCCCGCAGAGTCGGGTGATTCGCATCGCCTTCTCGCGGGCCTGAAGCGTCCGCTGTGGCAGTGGTTCCAGCGCGACAATGGTTCTATTGCCAGCCGGAGTCCGCGGCGTGATCTATCCCGGCCCAGCCCCCTGCTCCACCTCACCCAGGAAGGGGCGGAGCAAGGGACTGCTGCCGCACCGTCCGCCAAGCCAAAGTTTCCGGGTCTGCCGAGAAAGCTTTGGGCATGACGAAGGCCCGAACCCCGTCAGGGTTCGGGCCTCGGTTTCCGGGTCCGGGAATGAGTCTGGGCCCCGGGAGAACCACAGGGGGTTCTCGGACCGGGGCCCAGACCATTCAAGGTAAGTTCGGCGGTGTCCTACTCTCCCACAACCCTTCGGTTGCAGTACCATCGGCGCAGTCAGGCTTAGCTTCCGGGTTCGGAATGGGACCGGGC
>NZ_JBSHAM010000107.1:0-24589 GCF_053611505.1 Amycolatopsis sp. NPDC054798
CCATGAGGGAATCTGATTCCCTCAAGGGGCCCCTCACAGACCATAGAAACGGTCAGGAGGGTATCGATCGGGCGTTTCGGCTGGGTTGGCGTTCCGTGTGGACAGTCGGCAGGCCGAGGTCGCCCGGCTTAAGTCCCTGGCATGGGAACCCGATTCCCTCAGGGGTCCCCTCACGGACCTCTGCGGGAGCCGGAAAGTCCCGCGACCTGTCAGCGCGCGGCCGGTGCTCCGCATCGCCGCGACGGCTTGAGCCCCCATTCGGGTGGCCGGGTGATTAATCGTGTCCCCAGGCGGGTATCACCCGGCCATGATCCTCCGGCTGCTTGGCGACCAGGCGAACGCGCCGCGCCCCGGCCCGCTCGCCTTGCGGCGCCGGGCACTGTCCATTAAGGATGATTAGCGTCGGCGACGCGCCCCACGGCACTACCCGAGTCACGTTCCCTTCAGTCAGGAGGATCTCCATGACCGCGGCGACCATGACCCGCACCCGGCGCGACGACTACCGGCACTGCGCCGTCCTGTTCGAGGAGATCAGCCGCCTCGCCGAGGACACCGGCGAGCACTCCCGGCTGCGCCGCCGCCTCATCGAGGAGCACCTGCCGCTGGCCGAGCACATCGCCCGGCGGTTCGCCCGGCGCGGGCAGCCGTCCGAAGACCTCCTCCAGGTGGCGCGGATCGGCCTGATCAACGCCGTCGACCGGTACGACCCGGCCCGGCAGACCGATTTCGTGGCGTTCGCCGTCCCGACGGTGATGGGCGAGGTCCGCCGGTACTTCCGCGACCACACCTGGTCGGTCCGGGTCCCGCGGCGGCTCAAGGAACTCCATCTGACGATCGGCCAGGCCGCCACCGAACTGGGCCAGCGCCTCGGCCGCGCGCCCACCGCGCGCGAACTCGCCGGCCACCTCGACCTCGATCTCGACGAGGTGACGGAAGCCCTGCACGCGGGGAACGCCTACCAGGCGGCCTCGATCGACTACCCGGCCCACGACGACAGCGGTTCGGTCGCGCTGGCGGACACGCTCGGGGAAAACGATCCCGAAATCGAAAAACTCGAGGACCGGGAAACGCTCAAGCCCCTTTTGCGGGCGCTTCCGGAGCGCGAGCGCGCGATTCTCGTCATGCGGTTTTTCTCGAACATGACGCAGAGTCAGATCGCCGATAAGGTCGGGCTGTCGCAGATGCAGGTTTCGCGGCTGCTGGCCCGGACGCTGAGCACTTTGCGGGAGCAGCTCACCGAGGCGGCGGTCGCTGCCCGCTGACGTATTCGGTCGGCGTGCACCCGGTCAGGCTGCGGAAGTCGCGGTTGAGGTGGGATTGATCGGCGTAACCGCAGCGGATCGCCAGCTCCGCCCACGATCGGGCGGCCGGGAGCCGGGACACCGCGCGGTGCAGGCGGGCGATCCGCCCCGCGGTGCGCGGCGAGAGGCCGATCTGCTCGCGGAAGCGGACGGCCAGATGCTGCCGCGTCCAGCCGATTTCGGCGGCCACTGCGTCGACGCGGGCCGGTGCGGAGGTCAGCCGGTGCCACGCGGCTTCCACCGGCCGGGCCAGCGCCGGGCCGGACAGCACACGCGGAAGCAGGAAGTCGTCGAGCAGGGCGAAGCGCGCGCCCCAGCCGGGCACCGACGCGAGCTGTTCGGTCAGCAGGTCGGCGTCGCGGCCGAGAAGGTCGGACGCGGGGACGCACGCGTTCGCCAGCAGCCGCAGCGGCAGCCCGAACAGCGCGTGCGCGGCGGGCGGGGTCAGCGCGACGGTGATCCCCTGTGCGGGCCCGGCTTGCGACACGAGCAGGGGGCGGTCCCGCAGTCCCAAAACCGGCGACAGCGGCAGCGACCGGACGGGCGCCTCGAAGTCCAGGATCATGGTGATCGCGCCCAGAGGCGTTACCCGCCAAGGCAGCGCGGCGGAATCCGGGAACTCGTGGCCCGCGTAGTCCAGGACGCCCGGGACTCGCGAACCCCCGAAGACGTGCCGTCCGCGTGCGGTCGTGATTTCCCGGTGCGGGACGACGAGCGACCACTCTGCCATGCCGCCACCTTACTTTCGTCCAAGACCGGCCGGGGTGGGACGACCTAGCGTCCCGGGCATGAAGAAAATCGGCAGGTTCAAGAATCCTGAGGCACAGCAACGTTATTTCGCGCTCTACGACCGGGCGCTGCGGGAGTGCCCGCCGCCCGGCGAGGTCTTCGACGTCGCGTGCCGCCACGGCACCGCCCGCGTCTACCGCTTCGGCGAAGGGGAGCGCCCGATCGTGCTCCTGCCGGGCCTCATGAACACGTCAGTTTGTTACGCGTCGCTGATCCCGGGGCTCGACGGCCCGGTCTATGCCGTCGACACGCTCGGCGAGGCCGGACGCAGCGTGCAGACCAGGCCCTTCGCCGACATCCGCGACCGCGCGCTCGGCCTCGACGACGTCCTGGCCGCCCTCGGGCTGAGCGACGTTTGTCTCGTCGGCGGCTCGACCGGTGGTTGGCACGCGGTCAACCAGGCGATCCACGCCCCGGATCGGCTCGCCGCCATCTGCCTGCTCGACCCGACAACAGTCAGCGCCAAGTTCTCGGCGGCCACTCTGCGCCGCGCTCTCACGGCGATAGTGCTGAACCGCGACCGCGGTTGGCGGCGCTTCGTGACCTGGTCAGCGGGCGAGGACGTGTACGACCAGCTCGCCGCGCAGGTGGTCGTCGCCGGGATCCGGGCGTATCGCGCCCGGATCCCGCTCCAGACCTGTCCGCCCGACGACGCCCTCCGCGCGATCCGGACGCCGGTGCTGGCGCTGTTCGGCGGACGCAGCGTCGTCCACGATCCGGTCGCGGCGGCGGCCAAGCTCCGGCGGCTCGTCCCGCACGCCGAGGCGGAAATCCTGGCCGACGCGGGGCATTACCTGTACCTCCGGCCCGCCGACCGGGCGCGGATTCTCGAAGCGATCGCCGCGTTCCGGGCGACGGTCCAGCCGCCCGGAACGCGGTCGCTCACGTGAAGCGCGGAACCTCCTTGGCCGGTGCGGACGCCCGCACGTCGTCGTCGAACAGATCGCTCTGCCGGATCGCCAGCGTGCAGACGACGCTCACCGCCGTGGTCGCCGCGAGGTAGACCAGGATGCCGGTGGTGCCGGTCCGGCCGGCGAGGTAGGCGAGGATCAGCGGGGTGAGCCCCGAGGCCACGACGCCGGAGAGCTGGTAGACGACCGAAATGCCGGTGCAGCGTCGCGAAATCGGGAAAAGCTCGGCGTAGAACGCCGCCTGCGGGCCGTACATCACCGGGTAGCTGATGCCCAGCACCGCGACGAGGGAAAGCGTGATCAGCACGGGATTGCCGCTGTGCAGTGCCGCCAGTGCGGGGATCGCCAGCACCAGCGTCGTCACGGCTCCGGTCGTGAAGGTTTTCCGGCGGCCGAGCCGGTCGGAGACTCTGCCGAACACCGGGATGAACACCACCATCACCGCGGCCGCGATCATCACCCCGATCAGCAGCGGCTGCCGGTCCAGTTTCAGCGTTCCGCTGCCGTAGGAGATCACGAAGACCGCCCAGGCGTTGAAGGCCACGCCCTCGGTGAACCGGCTGCCCATGCCGAGCAGCAGGTGCCGCCGGGAGAGCCGGTCGCGGACCAGTTCGACGGCCGGGACGGTGGCGGTGCCCTCCTCGGCCGCCATGGTGCGGAAGGCCGGGGTTTCCATGACCTTGACCCGGATCAGCAGGCCCGCCACCACGAGCACGGCCGACAGCAGGAAGCCGATCCGCCAGCCCCACAACAGGAACGCCTCGTCGCTGGTGATCGCGTTCAGCAGCGCCAGCACGCCGGTGCCGAGGGTGAGCCCGATGGCCAGCCCGATCTGCGGGAAACTGCCGTAGAGACCGCGTTTCCCGGCGGGGGCGTATTCGGTGGCCATCAGCACGGCCCCGCCCCATTCGCCGCCGACGGCGACGCCCTGGGCCAGCCGGAGGACGACGAGGATGATCGGCGCGGCCGGGCCGATCATCCGGTAGTCGGGCAGGAGCCCGATCAGGCAGGTCGCGGTGCCCATGATGAGCATGGTCGCGACGAGGATCTTCTTGCGCCCGACCCGGTCGCCGAGGTGGCCGAAGACGAAGCCGCCGATCGGGCGGGCGAGGAACCCGAGCGCGAAGGTCGCGAAGGCCAGCACGGTGCCGACCAGGGGATCCGAGCCGGGGAAATAGAGTTTGTTGAAGACGAGCCCCGCGGCGGTGCCGTACAGGAAGAAGTCGTACCACTCGACGGTGGTGCCGAACACGCTGGACGCGACCACCAGGCGGACGTCGGTTTCGCCGGTGCTCTTCGCAGGAGTTGTCGCCATTGATAACTCCCGGTGGTCAGAGCGAACGGCGGAAAATGTCTTCGAGCGCGGTCCGGGTGACCGGACGGGGCACGACAGCCAGCTGGCGGGTCTGCTTGAGCGTGCCGTCGACGAGAGTGTCGATGTCCTCGTCGCCGTACCCGAACGCGTGCAGTCCCTTCGGCATCTGGATGTCGGCCATCAGCTCGGCGAGCACGTGGGGGAGCGCGTCGGCGCCGTCCGTGGCGGTGAAAGTCTGCCCGCCGGACAGCAGGTGCGCGGCGTGCAGATGCCGTTCGGGCGACGCGGGATAGGTCCAGCGGAACACCTCGGCGGCGGTCGCGGAAACCGCCTGGCCGTGCGGGACCATCGGCATCTCCGGGTAGCCCTCGGCGCGGTACTGCTTCACCGCCCCGGCGATCGGGTAGGCGTTGGCGTGCGGCAGGTGGGTGCCCGCGTTGCCGAAACCGGTTCCGGCGTAGGTGGAAGCGAGCGCCATCTGAGTACGCGCGGCCAGGTCGCGTCCATTGAGGACAGCGGCGCGCAAATGCTTGCCCACCAACGTCAAGGCCATCTCGCACCAGACGTCGCTGATCGGGTTGGAGCCGCAGAAAGCCGGTCGCTTCATCGGCTCTTCCGGCGCGGGCTTCGCGTCGAACGCGACGCTGGTGTAGCTCTCCAGCGCGTGCGACAGCACGTCCATGCCGCTGGCGGCGGTCACCGCGGAGGGCAGGCTGATCGTTGTGCGCGGGTCGACGACCGCCAGCGACGGGCGCAGCGACGGATGGCTGACCCCGGCCTTGAGGTGCAGGCCGAGCAGGTCGACGACGCAGATCGTGGTCGATTCGGAACCGGTGCCTGCCGTGGTGGGCACGGCGATCAGCGGTTTGAGCGGCAGCCACGGGGCTTTGCCGGATCCAATGGGTGGCGTCACGAAGTCGAGGAGCTCGCCGGGATGCGTGGTCAGCAGGTTGACGGCCTTGGCGGTGTCGATCGCCGAGCCGCCGCCGATCGCGACGAAGCAGTCCCATTCCTCCTGGCGGGCGTAGGCGACCGCCTCGTCGATGCTCTCGTCGGTCGGTTCCACGCCGACGCCGTCGAAGATCTCGCTCTTCACCCCGGCCGCGCGGATCGCATCGAGCGCCCGGTCCGGGATGCCGGTGGCGCGGACGCCGGGGTCGGTGAGGATCAGGCACGACTTGGCTTGCCGGGCGGCCACCTCCGCGCCCAGCTCGTCGAGCGCGCCGGCGCCGAACTTCAGCGGGGGCGCCGCCCAGGTGAACACGCTTTCGTTGCGGGGCATGTCGGTCAAGGAGACCACTCCTCACGTCGAAGTTGACAACATGTGGAAGCTATATCCACTATGTGGCGAGCCTTCACGGTAGCCCGGGGACCGCGGCGCTGTGAACCCCCGATTTCCCAGGAGACGCCCATGCCGGCCCGAGCCCGTTCGCATTCGGCACTGCAGGAAGCACTCGCGCTGGCGGTGTCCGGCGAAGTCGCCGGCGATCCGGCCACACTCGCCACCCACTCCACCGACGCGTCGAACTACCGGCACGTCCCGCTGCTCGTGGTGCGGCCGCGCAGCGCCGAAGACGTGCTGGCCGCGCTGAAGGTGTGCGCGGAGCACGGCGCGCCGGTCCTGCCGCGCGGCGCGGCGACCAGCATCGGCGGGCAGGCCGCGAACCGCGCGGTGATCCTGGACTTCACCCGGCACCTCAACCGCGTGCTGGACCTCGATCCCGTTGCCCGCACCGCGCGCGTCGAACCCGGATTGGTGCTCGACCGGCTGCGCGAACGGGCCGCCGGGCACGGGCTCACCTTCGGCCCGGATCCGTCGACGCACAGCCGCTGCACGATCGGCGGCATGATCGGCAACAACGCCTGCGGCTCGCATTCGGTGGCGTGGGGCAAGACGGTCGACAACGTCCGCGCGCTGGAAATCGCCCTGCTCGACGGGACCCGGCTGGAGGTCGGCCCGACGTCCCCGGCCGAGCTGGAAGAGTTCTGCGCGCGCGAGGACTCGGTCGGCGTGCTGTACCGCCGCCTGCGGGACTTGCGCGACGAGTACCTGGCCGACATCCGCCTCGGCTACCCGAAACTGCCGCGCCGAGTGTCCGGGTACAACCTCGAATACCTGTTGCCGGAGAACGGTTTCGACGTCGCCAAGGCTCTGGTCGGCTCCGAGGGCACCTGCGCGACGATGCTGAGCGCGGTGGTCGATCTGGCTCCGATTCCGGCGACCCGAGCCCTCGCCGTGCTGGGCTTCGAGAACAGCATCGCCGCCGCCGACGCGGTCCCGGCGCTGCTCGATCTTCCGGTGCTGACCATGGAAGGCATCGAAGCCGGTCTCGTCGCCGCTCTCGACGCCCGGAAACCCGGCGACCGCAGCACCTTGCCGGACGGAACGGCGTGGCTGTACCTGGAAACCGGCGGCGACGACGCGGCGGAAGCTCTTGCTGTCGCGCACCAGGTCGCCGCTCGCGCCCCGCAGGTCGGCGCTTCTTCGCTCGTGGTGCAAGATCCCGTGGCGCAACGGAAACTCTGGCGCATCCGGGAGGAAGGCGCAGGTCTCGCGACGCGGCTGGCCGACGGGTCCGAGGCGTGGTCCGGGTGGGAGGACTCCGCGGTCCCGCCGGACCGGCTCGGCGCGTACCTGCGCGAATTCGACCTGCTGCTGGACAAGCACGGCCGCAAGGGCGTCGTCTACGGCCACTTCGGCGACGGCTGTCTCCACGTGCGGATCGATTTCCCCATGGCCGCACCGGAAGCGAAGGAAGCCTATCGGTCGTTCATGGTCGAGGCGGCGGAACTCGTTGTGTCCCATGGCGGTTCGCTGTCCGGCGAGCACGGCGACGGACAGGCGCGAGCCGAATTGCTGCCGCTGATGTTCTCACCGCGCTTGATGCAAGCGTTCGCCGACTTCAAGGCCGCCTTCGATCCTTCGAACGGCATGAACCCCGGCCGGGTGGTCGATCCCGCGCCGCTGGACGCCGATCTCCGGACCGTCATCGCGCCGCCGGTCCTGCCGACCCGCGCCCGGCTCGCCCTGCACGCCGACGGCGGCGACCTGGCCGCGGCGTCCCGTCGATGCGTCGGCGTGGGCAAATGCGTGTCCGCGTCCGGCGGGATGATGTGCCCGAGCTATCGCGCCACCGGCAAGGAGGAGCACTCGACCCGGGGCCGGGCGCGGCTGCTGTTCGAAATGCTCGCCGGGGACGTCATCGAGGACGGCTGGCGTTCCCCCGAGGTCCGCGACGCGCTCGACCTGTGCCTCGGCTGCAAGGCGTGCAAATCCGATTGCCCGGTCGGCGTCGACATGGCTTCCTACCGGACCGAATTCCTCAGCCGCCACTACGAACGCCGGATCCGCCCGATGTCGCACTACACGATGGGCGCGCTGCCGCGCTGGCTCCGGCTGGGCGCGCCGTTCGCCCGCGCGATCAACGCCGTCGCGTCAGGCCCGCTTCGCCCGGCCCTGAACCGGCTCGGCGGGATCGCCGCCGAACGCGAATTGCCGAAGCTCGCTTCGCCCACGTTCGCTTCGTGGTTCCGTCGCCGGGAACGGGTGACCTCGGCGTCGAAGGTCGTGCTCTGGCCGGACACCTTCACGAATTTCTTCGACCCCCAGGTCGGCCGGGACGCGGTCGCGGTGCTGGAGGCGCTCGGCCACGAGGTGGTCCTCCCGGAGCGGACTGTCTGTTGTGGACTGACCTGGCACAGCACCGGCCAGCTGCCCGCGGCGCGGCGGGTCCTGCGCCGCTCGCTGGCGGCGCTCGACCCGTGGCTGCAACAGGGAATTCCGGTGATCGGCCTGGAACCCAGCTGCACCGCGACCCTGCGGGAGGACGGAGCCGAGCTGCTGCCCGAGGACCCGCGGACTGCGTTGCTGAAGCGCAGTGTGCGCACTTTCGCCGAGCACGTCGGCGAGCGCGAACTTCCCGCACTGGCGAAATCCGAGGCCCCGGTGCTCACTCAGGTCCACTGTCACCAGCACGCGGACCTCGGCTACGACGCCGACTCGCAGCTGTTGAGCCGGTTGTCCGGGCATTCCGACGTGCTGCGCGAAGGCTGCTGCGGCCTGGCGGGGAATTTCGGGTTCCAGCGGGGCCATTACGACGTTTCTGTCGCGGTCGCCGAGCATCAGTTGCTGCCCGCTCTGCGCGCGGCGCGGGAAGGCACTGTGGTGCACGCCGACGGTTTCAGCTGCCGGACCCAGATCCGGCAGCTTTCCGGCCATCGGCCCGAGCACCTCGCTTCGCTGACCGCCCGCGCGCTGGGGCTCAGTACCGAGTGAGCCGGTCCGGCGGGAGGAAGGGAGCGATCTCCTTCGCCGCCTCGATCGCGAGGGCGCCCAGCTCGGCGACCCGGTCCTCGGGCAGCCGCACGGTCGGGACCTGGATGACCACCGCCGCTCGGGCCAGCCCGCGTTCGTCCAGGACCCCCGCCCCGACGCACCGGACTCCGGCGACGTTTTCCTCGTTGTCGATGCTGTACCCGCGATCCCGGGTCTCGGCCAGCTCCAGCGCGAGGTCGTCGCGGGTGGCGAGGGTGTGCGGCGTCAGCGCGGGCAGCTGCTCCGGGAGGCTCGCGAGATAGGACTCCGCGTCGAGTGAATTGGCGAGCATCGCCTTGCCAGACGCCGTGGCGTACAACGGAAAACGCGCGCCGGGATGCTGTTCGAACCGCAGCGGCAGCGTCGACTGGGCGCGCAGCAGCACCACGGATTCGCTGCCCTCGCGAATGGTGATGTTGACCGATTCGCCGGTGTCGGCGTTGATCCGCTGGATGACCGGCAGGGCGAGCTGGAGCCCGTGCACCCGCTGGGCGGCCTGGCCGAGCAAGATCGCGCCGGGGCCGAGGTGGTAGCTGTCGGTGCGGGGATTGTGCGCGACGAGCCCGTCGGCGCTCAGCGCGCCCACCACGCGGTGCGTCGTGCCCGGCGTGAGGTCCAGTTTGCGGGCGATCGCGGACAGCGGCAGTTCCCCGTCCTCGTCCATGAGGAGCCGCAGGATGCCGAGCGCTCGGCGGATGGCCTGGGTTCCGGCTGGTGGCTGTGCTCCGGTCTGGTTCACCTGGGTTCCGTCGTTCTCGCGCTGTCGGTTCAGGCCAGGTTAACGCGTGCCGCGGCCGGCGCGGCGCGGCGCACCCGATCCGGGCCGGGCGAGCAATGGTCAGCCGGTGTTGCCCGGCCTCGCGACGACCGGCGCGGCGGGTGCCTCAGCGGCCCGGCGCGGTCCCTCGCGGAGGAGGGTTCCGCCGGGCCTGGAACGGGATGCCCAGCGCGGAGAACACGCCGAGCATCATCGAGTCCTCCGTACCGGCGTCGGCGACGAACATCCGTACGCCTTCGTGTTCGGCGGAGAAGACGAGCTGAGCCAGCAGCAGCGTCGCGACGCCGAGGACCGGGGCGCGGCGGTCGACGACCAGGGAGACCTCCGCCTGGGCCGGATCGCCGGCGATCTCGTACTGTGCGACGCCGACGAGCCGGGCGTGCTGGAAACATCCGACCGAGGTCGGGCCGACGCCTGAGCGGGCCGAGAGCTGCTCGGCGAGTGCGGACAGCCCCGTGTCGCCCAGCCCGAAGAACCGGAGGCCGCGGTCACGGCCGGACAGCCGGGTCCGCAGCGACTGGAGTTCGGCGATGTCGCCCGGCTCCAGCCTGCGCACCCACACGATCTCTCCGTCGGCGAGGAGCGCTTTCACCGGCGGGGTGCTCGCGGTCATGCCGGACCGGGCCGCGGCACGCGGCAGGCGGCGGTGGCCGGCATCCCGGTGCCGCGGGATCCGGCGAACGTGCCCGCCGTCCTCCGGCGGAGCGGCGAGTGCCCGGTTCGTCGCCGGCTTCCGCGGCGAACCGCGCTCCGTCCGTCTCCCGCGCCGGCACCACGGGGTGCGCGATCCGCGACGGCGGCGATCCCGCCCCGCCGCACCGAACTGTCCTTTTTGGACCGCGGGCGCGCCGTCCCGGCCGTGCGCTGCCCCGGTGCGGGAGGCGTACCGGGGAGGGTGAAGGACGTGCGGGTGCTGGCGTTCGGCTCCGGCGTCATGCCGTTGTCCCGTCCCGATCGCGGGGACCGATGTGAAGGAGAGCCGAGGACGGCGCCTGCTCTTCCGCCGGCGCGCGAGATGCTCTCGGCGACCCGATTCTACACCCGCGGCGGCTCGTCGTCGCCGGGAGCGGCGTCGTCCGGCGGGACGGCGGCGAGGCTTCGCACGCCCGAACTGACGACGGCGAGCAGCGGCACCGCGAGCAGAGCGCCCACGATCCCGGCGGCGACCAGCCCGGCGGCGAGCGCGAGGACGACGGCCAGCGGATGCAGCCGGACCGCCCGCCCGAGCAGGAGCGGTTGCAGGACATGGCTTTCGACCTGCATGACGCCGACCACGACGGCGAGCACGACGACGGCCGCCAGCCAGCCGTTGGCTGCCAGCGCGACGAGGACGGCGACCGCGCCGGCGAGCACCGAGCCGATCACCGGGACGAACGCGCCGAGGAAAACGAGCGTGCTCAGCGGAGCCGCCAGCGGAACCCCGACGATCACCAGCCCCAGCCCGATGCCGGCGGCGTCGGCGAACGCGACGGCGGCGGTGCCCCGGATGTAGTGCGCCAGGGTGGTGAATCCGCTGCGCCCCGCTGCGTCGACGCGGTCGCGCAGGTGTGCGGGCGCCGCCCGCAGCACGAACGCCCAGATCGTGTTGCCCTGGGCGAGGAAGAAAATCAGGCAGAACACCGTGAGCAGGAACTCGGCGAGCAGTTCCCCGACGGTGACCGCGGTGGTGAGGGCGCCCGAGGCGATCGCCGATTTGTTCCGGCCGAGCATCGAGGTCAGGTTGCCGAGCATCTCGTCGAGCTGGCCCTGGCTCAGCCGGAGGGGGCCGGTCCGCAGCCAGGTGTGCAGATCGGTCAGGCTCGCGGAGATCTGGTCGATCAGCGCGGGCATCCCCGCGCTGACGGTGACGACCACGAACGTCACCACGCCGCCGGCCAGCGCGATTCCGGCGACCAGCACGATCGCGGCCGCCAGCCCGCGCGGCACCTTCTTGCGCGCCAGCCAGGAAACGGCGGGCGCGAACAGCCCGGCGAGCAGCAGCGCCACCGCGACCGGGACGAGCACCGAGGCCAGCTTGACGGCCACGAATCCCAGTGCCGTCAGCGCCGCCGCCACGACGAGCAGGCGCCAGGACAGCGCGGCCGCGACGCGGAGCCCGGGCGGCACCGGAGGAGAAGACCTGGGGTCCCGCATCGGATCAGCTCTCCCGTCCGGGGGCGCGGACCGGGCCCGGCAGCGCGCCGGAGCGCCGCCGGGGAACCCGCACCGGGCCGGTCCCGGACGGTGCGGCGCGGTCGAGCCGGAAAGAGCGCGGGGCGCGGTGCGGGCCGAACACGGGGCTCCGCGCGGCGGGAGCCCGGGCGAACGAGCTGCCCGGCGCCGCTGCCGGGACCGGCAACGCAGCGGACGGGAAGGCCTGGGCGGCGACAGGCGCACCAGGGGAGTTCTCCGCTGCGCGAAAGGGCTTCGGCCCCGGCGGCAACCGCGGGGCGGTATTCGCGGCGGTCATGAGGATTCTGCTCCTAGCGGATCTAGGACCGGATCCGGTGCCGGTCGTCCGAGAGCAGGGTCTGGGCGCTCGCGTGCTGTCTGGTGACCTTACCGCGCCGCGCTGGCCCCGGCGCGGTCTCGTCGCCGGGAGCCAGGGCCGTCCGTCCGGACGGCGCGCCGGAAAGCAGTTCGCTCGGTGTCCGGGCGGAAGAGCCGCCGGACTTTCCGGCAGCATCTCCCAGGACGCGCAAACTGCCCGCGTCGCACGAGAAGGCCCGAAACCGGTTGCCGTTTCGGGAAAACGACGCGCGCCGCCGAGCGCGTGCTCGCGCCGGACCCTCCGGGGCGAGCCGGCCGCTCCGAGGACGGGGCCCGCGGGTCCGCTCTCGGAGCGGCAAACGTCCGGCACTCGGGCGGCGTTTCCCGCAAGGAACTGGGCACGGTGTGTAGTGTTCCGGGATGACCCGTTCCGAGGGCGCGGGCGGGACTGTGCCGGAGGCGTGGTGCGCGGGCCGAAGGCGGGCGGACGGAGATGAGGATGGCGCGGTGGGCCCCTCCCGGCTCGCCGGCTTCGCGGCCGGCGGTGGCCCGGCGTGGTTGATCTCGTTCGGCTCGGCGCGCGGCTGCGGGCGATCGTCGCTGACGGCGGCGCGGACGGCCCGTCCCGGGTGGGTGCGGCGTGCGTGGAGTTCCTCCCGGTCAGCGGCGCGGCGATCACGATGATGACGGGCGCGGACGCGCAGGAGCCGGTCTATGCCAGCGATCCGATGGCCGGACAGCTGGACGCGCTCCAGTTCAGCCTGGGCGAGGGGCCGTGCGTCGAGGCGTTCACCGCGCGCCGTCCGGTGCTGGTCGCCGATCTGGCGGAGGTGGCCGACGGACGCTGGCCGATGTTCGCCCATGCCGCGCGCGCGACCGAAGTGCGGGCGCTGTTCGTGTTTCCCTTGCAGCTCGGCGCGATCACGGTCGGAGTGCTGGACCTCTACCGCCGCGAACCGGGCTCGCTGGCCGGGGAGGGGCTGGCGGGGGCCTTGCGGGCGGCGGACGCCGCGCTGTGGGCGTTGCTCGGCGCCCGGGCGGGCGAGACACTGGAGCCGCATGCCGACGGGCCGGGATCGGCGGGCCTGCCCGGCTGGCTGTCCGGCGCGCCGTTGCACCGGACGGAGGTTTACCAAGCCACCGGGATGGTAATCGGGCAGACGGGGGTGCCAGCGGCGACCGCGCTGGCGCGGCTGCGAGCCTATGCGTTCGCGCACAACCGGCCCATCGACGAGGTGGCCAGGGACGTGGTCGCGCGGCGATTGCGATTCGACGACGAGGAGCTGCGATGAAAACGGCCGACGACCACGAGGCAGCGCTGGCCGAGGCACTGGTCGACCTGGCCGACACGCTGGTCGACGACTACGACGTGATCGACGTGTTGGACCGGCTGGCCGAATACTGCGTGCGGCTGCTGCCCGCGGACGCGGCCGGGATCGTGCTGTCCGATCAGCGGGGCCGCTTGCAAGTGGTGTCCTGCTCGACCGAGCAGGTCCGGGTCACCGAGCTGTTCCAGCTGGAGGCCGACGAAGGACCCTGCCTGGACGCCTTCCGCACCGGGGAGCCGGTCTCCGCCCCGGATCTGCGGGAGCCGCCCCGGCGCTGGCCGCGGTTCGCTGAGCGCGCCGGGGAGGAGGGGTTCCGTGCCGTGCACGCCGTGCCGATGCGGCTGCGCGGCGAAACCATCGGCGCGCTCAACCTTTTCCGCGCCGAACCCGGCGCGCTGCCGCACTCCGCCGCGCGTGCCGCGCGGGCCTTGGCCGACGTGGCCACCATCGGCATCCTGCACGAGCAGAGCGTCCGCCGCGCCGACCTGCTCGCCGAGCAGCTGCAGGGCGCGCTCAACAGCCGGGTGATCATCGAACAGGCGAAGGGCGTGCTGGCCGGGCGCAGCCAGCTTGACCCCGCCGCGGCCTTCGTCCTGCTGCGCAACCACGCCCGGTCCACGAACCAGCTGCTCAGCGCGCTCGCGCTCGCCGTGATCTCCGACGACGCGATCGCCGACGCGGTGCTTCAGCCGGCGGAGCCGCCGAGCAGCCGGCACCGCGGCCGGGATCGCCGATAGCGAGGCACGCACCCGCCTGCCCGGACGCGCACCGCGGCAGCCGGACCGGCGGTGCGGAGAGACCGCGCTTGGCCCGGTGCCTGCCGCTTCGGCCGATCCCGGTGCCGCCGAACCGAGCTGCCGGCCGGGCCGCCGGGCTTCGCGCGCGAAGCCTCGCCGGGCGCGGGCTGAGCGCTGCGCGGTCCGGTCGCTTCTGGTGAACGCGGCATCGTGCGCCGCTGCGGAGGCTCGGGCGACGCCGTCGGACAGGCTCTGTGCGGGCGGCCTGGTCTGCCACGGCCGTGCTGGGCTTCTCCCGACCGGGACGGCCCTGACCCCCCCAGCGGCCCCTGGCAGCGCGAGGAAAGCCGCGGCGGATTCGCGCGCGGGCTGCCGATCGCCCCGGACCGGTCCCGCCGGATCGGCCGCTGCCGGTGCTCGAGCGCGTAGTGTTGACGGTGTCCGGGAGCATCCCGTGCGCGAGCGGTCGAGCCCGCGCCGTCCCCGGCGCCCCGTAGTTCGCCCGGACTTCGCGTGCGACGTGGTGACGATCGCGGCACGCCGGTCCTGCTTTCCCAGCTCCGGCGAGTGCCGGAGTCTGGAGCGTCATGGCCGTTTTCCTGATCGTGGTGGCCGCGGTGGCGGTGCTGGCCTTGCTGGCCTCCGCCATCCGGATCGTGAAGCAGTACGAACGCGGGGTCCTGTTCCGGCTCGGGCGGGTGATCGGCGTGCGCGAACCGGGGCTGCGGCTGATCGTCCCGGCGGTGGACGTGCTCCGCCGGGTGACGTTCCGGATCATCACGATGCCGATCCAGTCCCAGGGCATCATCACCCGCGACAACGTGAGCGTCGACGTGTCCGCGGTCGCGTACTTCCGGGTGCGGGACGCGGTGAAGTCGGTCGTCGCGATCGAGAACGTCTACGCCGCGATCGACCAGATCGCGCAGACCACCCTGCGCAAGGTCGTCGGGCAGCACACGCTCGACGAAACCCTGTCCGAGACCGACAGCATCAACCTCGACATCCGGCAGATCCTCGACGTCGCGACCCTCGAATGGGGCGTGGAAGTCACCCTGGTGGAGCTGAAGGACATCCAGCTGCCGGACGCGATGAAACGGGCGATGGCGCGCCAGGCCGAGGCGGAACGCGAGAAGCGCGCCAAGATCATCAGCGCCGAGGGCGAGGCGATGGCCGCGGCCGCGCTGGGCGACGCCTCCGACACGATGATGGCGCACCCGCTCGCGTTGCAGCTGCGCAACCTGCAGAGCCTCGTCGAGATCGGCGTGGACAAGAACACCACCGTGGTGTTCCCCGCGCCGCTGATGAGCACGATCGGAGAGCTGGGCTCCTTCGTGGCCCGCGAGAACGCGGCCGCGAAACTCGCGCCCGCCGGGGCGGTGCCGAACGGATCGGCGGCGTCCGGCTGATGAGGACCCCGACCGCGACTCGCGTCGAACTGCCCGGCGCGGCTCAGGCCGGCGACTGCCCGGTCTGTCCTCATGAGAGAGACGGGCACGACTCGATCGCGAGCCGCTTCTGCGCGGCGACCTCGGCCGGTGCTCTCGACCGGGGCTGCGCCTGCGCCGCGGGAAGCCGCGAAACCAGGAAAGCGGACCAGCCCGCGTCCGCCGAAACCGTCTTCGTGTCCCGCTACGATCAGCGGGTCGCCCTGGTGCGGGGCTTGCTCGACCGAGACGCCGGCCTCGGCGGCCCCGCCTGCCACGCGCTCGCTGTGCGGCTGCTGCGGCTCCTTGACGAAGCACCCGAAAACCTGCGGCGCTAGGCCGCTGGACCGGCTTCGGTCCCGCTGGAAGCATCCGGGCCTGCCTGCCGAGGCAGGCCCGGGCCGGGTTCGGATCGGGTCGCGGCAGTCCGCCCCGCCCAGGTTTGCTTGCCGGGCAACGCAATGCGCCGCAACCGGCTTCGGTCTTTCGCTCCGGCACGGCGAATGCCCGGCTCCTGGCCGGAAGCGCCCGTCCGGCCAGGAGTTCTCCCACCTGTCCGGGATCGCGGTCCGCACGAGACATGCTGACGACGAACACGGCACGCGGCTGCTTTCCCGCCGGGACCTCGCGCCTCGCCCAGATCGCGGCCGGGCGACCTGTGCGGCGAAGGCCCGGCGCGGCCGCCGGGCGGGAGCCCCGTGCCCGGGACACGCCCCGCGACCGGCACCCGGGCACGGGCTCGAAACGAATTCCGTTCGGTGTCTCAGCAGCCGGGCGCGGGGATCGGCCGCAACGGCAGGACCTGTCCGCCCGGCAGGGTGAGCACGGCGGCTTTCCGCGCGGAATTCCACGCGAGAGCGGCGCGGAAAGCCGCGTCGTCGAGGCGGGCGTGGACGCGGATCTCGTCGAGGCCGGCGTCGCGCATCGTGCCCAGCAGGCTCGCCCGGCACAACCTGCCGAACCACTGTTCTTCGGCGGACCATGCCGCGCGGGCCTCTTCGACCAGCGCGCGCATGTGTTCCGGACAGCACGCGTTGACGTATCGGCGGCCGTCGAAGGCGAAATCGTACGAGTCGATGGCAGAGGAGTCCGCGACGAGCGCGCCTTGGGCGTTCGCGGCCGTGCCGGTTTCTCCGCAGAGACCGCATCTGGCGCGCCCGGGAAGACCTCCCGCCCGCAGGGCGGGGCTGGGGATGGGGGCTGGCATGTGTCGTCCTCGATATCGGTGGAAAGCGCGGTGGCGGCCGGGGTCCGGGGCGACGTCGGAATACTGTGACAGTAGCTCGCGAACGGGGCTTTGTCCACGCGGAGCCCGATCCGGAAACGGGTCCCGGGCACTCCGGAGCCGGGCCAGGCGGGGGAGGGAATTCCGTTGCGGTGCGCCGATTCCGGGTTCCTTGCGATCGCCGCGAAGCCCGCGAAGGCGACCCTGCGGGGACTGAATGTCAGCGACAGCAGGAAAAGGACAAATTCCGGTACTGGCTGGAACGGGCCCGCTGCACGGCGGGCGGTGCGAAGACACTTGCGGTGTCCGGCTGCGCACCCGGGTTATCTGTCCAGTGTGGACTGACGGAGCGCGCCGGGACCTCCGGTTCGCCCGCCGCGCCGAGTCCTGTCCGTCGCAACCGGGTACAGATCCGTTCCAGGAGCCACCGGGTTCCGTTTCGCGGAGTACGCTGGAGAGATCGCCCCAGATCCCGGTATGCGCAGCCGCTCGCATTTTCGAACCGACGGAGGCGGGGTCCGCGACATCCGTGCGAAGGCGGTATTTCCTTCGGATTGCCGGACGAGGTCGTCGCCTGGAGCGCGCATCGAACTTGCTTCGGGACGCCGCCGCACTGCGGTGACCGGACCGTCGCGTCGTGCCTCATCCCACCAGAAAGGAATTTCCGTGCGAGTACTTGTCGTGGAGCAGGACCCCGGGATCGACAACACCCTCACCCGGCGGTTGCGGCGACACGGCCACGAGGTCAGGGGCGTCGACACCGGTGCGCAGGCTCTGCGGCTCTTCCGCGGAGCCGATCTGGTGCTCCTCGATTTCGCGCTCGACGGCCTCGACGGGCTCGAGGTCTGCCGCCGGATCCGCACGGCCGGGGACACGCACGTCATCGCGGTCACGCCGCCCTGCACCGAAACCGAGCGGGTGCTCGGGCTCGAGGCGGGGCTGGACGACTGTGTCACGCGGCCCTACGGGATCCGTGAGCTGCTCGCCCGCATGGACGCGGTCGCGCGCCGCGTGCGCCGGCCTCCGGGGCGCGTCCTTTCCCGCGGCCCCTTGCGCATCGACGCCGGCAGGCGCGAGGTCCGCCTGCACGACCGGCTCGTGGTCCTGACCCGGAAGGAGTTCCAGCTTCTCCACCTTCTGGCCGGCAATTGCGAGATCGTGGTCACGCGCAAGCGGATCATGGCCGAGGTCTGGCAAGGGGCCCGGGCGAACACCAGCCGCACGGTCGACACCCACGTGAACACGTTGCGCCAGAAACTCGGCGACAGCACCTGGATCATCACGGTCCGCGGCGTCGGCTTCCGGCTGGGCTAGCAGGCGGATCGCCGCGGCGGGACGCCTTCGCCGGGTTTCGCCGGACCGCACGCGGTCACCGCGGACCTGACCGCCGCGGCGAGCGTGCGGGTTCTGTCGCGTGCTCGTGCAGAGCTGATGCCTCCGAGGCTTCTCGTGTTCGGCGCGGCAGCTGTGGGCGGCCGTGCTGGCGGCCGGGCACCCTCGTCCTCGGGGATGCCCGGCCTGTCCGCGACAGCGGCGGTGGCCACACTGCCGCGGACGATCCGGCGGGTCCGCGAACACGCCGGAGACCGGCGGACGGCGCGAGACCCGTGTGCTTCGCCGCGCGGGACCGCGCTGGCGGGTGGCCTCCTTCGCGGGGGAGGACGGGAAGAGGCCACCCCTTCCCCGCGCTCAGGCGGAGAAGCCTTCCGTTCGTTCCGCCGGGGTGTCCCGAGGCGGGGGTCAGGCCGGTGCGCGCAGGCGGCCGCCCTCGGCGTCCCAGCGCTCGGCGGCCTCGTCGCCGGAGCCCGCCGCCGTCCTGGCCTCGCGGCCTCCGCGGGCGGCGAGCAGAGTCTCGACGGAGTCGCGGTTGTCCCGGTGCGCAGCGGTGGTCAGGATGTGCCGCGCGTCGGCGGGCTCGGTATCCGGCGGTACGACCAGCAGCGTGACCCGGAGCCGGCCCCACGCTCCGATGACGGTCACGGTGCCGGGGTGCTGCGAGCGGAATCCTTCGAGCCGGACGACCGCGCCGTCCACGGTGACGCCACGCCGGGCCGGAGGCCAGTCGGCGAGACAGTAGGCGACGCGCTCGATCCGGTCCAGCCGCAGAGCGAGCAGGCCGAGCAACGCGGGCAGTTCCGTGGCGAGATCGCGGGTGTAAGGCCACCACGCGCCGTCGACGTGTCCCGTGGCGCGTCCGGCCGGCTTCGACCGCAGGCGTGGGACGCGCCAAGGCGGCTCGGCGGCCTTCATGGCCGAAAGGGTGCTGGCGGCGGTGTCGAGGTTGGGGGTCATGGCGGCGTTCCCGTCCCCGGTCGCTGCCACCGGCCGGACTGGGGCCGAGGACGACGCGGGCTTGACCGCCCACGTGCGAGATGCTCTCGGACACTCTCAACACTACACCCCGGAATCGAAGGGAAGGCCGCGTTTCCCGAAGGAATGGCGGACAGTGCCGCAAGCGTGCTGAAGCACCACAAGGAATTTGCTCCGCGGGCCGGTCCGGAGCTGGCTCAACGCTTGCCGTGCGGCCTGGCCGGGATTTCTGGAAAAACCGGTGAACTCCAGTCGAAGACGGCTGCCTTCAGCCCGTCGGCACCTGTGCTGTCGCGGCGGAATGCGCTGTGGTGAAAAGGAACCGGCAGTCATTGCGGGCCGCGCGGCGGGCTTCTTGCCCTCCGGCCGCCGATCGGGGCGCTGTCCGGCGACGGCGCGAAAATCGTGGGTAATCCTGGAAAATGGCACGGAAACGACGACGTTCGCGGGTAATGCGGCGTAGGCTCGGTGATATCGAGAGCATTTCGCACGCCGGTGTCCATGCTGGCGCCGTCTTCGATGTTCGTCATCCCGGCTGTCGTGGCCGGAGTCCGGAGCACTCCATGATCCCGCGTCCCCGCGTTCCTGCTGTTTTCCCGCCGGCCATTGCCCGGCTGCGGCTCAAGCCTCCGAGGTCGGCGAGCGGTTCCGTCGACGGCGCCTGGTGGCCGCGTTCCGGCGATCTGGCGGCCGAGGTGCCTGGTCTCGCCGCCGCGCTCGCCGACGCGATCGGGCCGCTGTGGCGGGTGGCGTTCCCGCTGTCCGCCTGGGCCGCCACGAGCCGCCGGATGATTTTTCAGGGAAGAATGGTGCGGCTGGAGGGATTCCGGTCGCAGAACCCGCACCTGGTGCACGCGACCGGCGGGAACATGCGCAGGGTCACCCTGCTGGTCGTGCCGCCGCAGACCGCCGCGGCAGCCGCCGGACGGGCGCTGGCGGCAGCCGCGGACCAGAACAACGAGGCGCGGCCGGAGACGATCCTCGACGAGTCCGCCGTCCTGCCCCGCCGGTGGCTGCCCGCGCCCCGGGAAGGGGAGCTGGCCCGCTGGGAATCCGAAGGCGGCGGGGCCGGGAGGCGGCCCGGCGCGGTCGCCGACGGGGCGAGCGGCCCGCGGTAGCGCGCGACCGCTGGGCCTGCCGGGAAACAGCCGCGGTGGTTCCCCGCGGTGCGGGCGGACGAAATCCGGCGCGGACTGCAGCGCGGAACGGAGCTCTCCTGGCCAGCCATCGCCGGGCGTTCGCCGTCCAAGAGCGCGCGGCAGCCCGGCCCCGCGCGCAGCGCTTCGATCGTGTCCCGATGCTGCTCGGCCCCGCGTACGGTCCGCTGTCCGTTCCTCGCCCGCCAGCGGAAACCGGCTGGCAAGAGAACCGGCACTGGTCACCCGCGGGAGGCCCGCCGCAACAGCCGGATAACCGCCTTTTCGATCCGCTCGCGCAATTCCTCGTCCGCGAGCCCGTCGGCGTCGGCCTTGCGGACGGCTCGCCGGATCGTGCTGCGGCGCTCGAACTCTCGCAGTACGCGAGGGTCGACGTACGAGCGCCGGGCGACCGCGGGCGTGTTGCCGAGTTCCACCGCGACCTCCTTTATCGCAGCGCTCGCCGCTCTCGCCCGGCCGCGCTGCGAGGCCGGTACCTCCTGAGCGGCAAGGGAGACCGCGGCGAGTACCGTCGCGTGCCAGGTGCGCAGGTCCTTCACGGCGAACTCCTCGCCGGCGAGTTCCTTGAACCGCTCGTTGACGTCGCTGGCGTGCAGTTCGTGCCAGCCGTCGTCCGTGCGGTAGACGAACAGGCGCGAAGTTCCGGTGCGACAGCGGCGGAGCGATTTGAGCACGGCGGCGAGTTCGCTGTCGTGCATGCTCAGCGACCGGACGAGCCCGCTTTTGGCGGGGTAGCAGAAGGTCAGCTCGTCCCCGCTGATTTTCACGTGCTCCCGAAGCAGCGTGGTGGCGCCGTGGGAGCCGTTGGTTTCGGCGTATTCCTCGCCGCCGCTGCGGAAGACACCCCGGTCGATCATCCGCAGCGCGGCCGCCGACACCCGCCGGCGGTCCAGATGCCGTCGGCGCAAGTCTTTCCGAATGGCGGCACGGACGTCCGGCAGTTCGCTGGCCAGGGCGAGCACCCGGTCGTGCTTCTCCTCGTCCCGCGCGCGACGCCATTCGGAGTGGTACAGGTACTGGCGGCGGCCCGCGTCGTCGGTGCCGACGGCCTGGATGTGCCCGTTCGGATGCGGGCAGATCCACACCCGCCGCCACGCGGGCGGGACGACGAGGTCGCGGATGCGCTCGAGGGTTCCGGGATCGGTCACGGGGGAGCCGTCCGGCGCGAGGTACCGGAAACCGCGGCCGCGCCGCTGCCGCTTGATGCCTGGCGAGGACAGCTCGCTCCGCCGCAACCGCATGCTCGCGGTTGCCCGCGGCGGGGCGGTTCAAACCGGAATTCGGGCACCGGTTGGGTTGTGGGCTGCTGTTCGGGCCTGGTGTTGCCGTGTTGTTGGCTGCGGCGTTCCGCTTCGAACCGGGACCCGGACGCTGCTTGGGGTGTGGCCTGCCGTTTGGGGCCGGTGGTGCGGTCTCGTTGGCTGCGGCGACCCGCTTCGAACCGGGACCCGGACGCCGGTCGGGTTTGGGCCAGCCGTCCAGACCCCAGCCGTCCAGTCCCGTTGCCCGCCGCGCATGGCTCGCCCTTCAGCTGTGCTCACTCGATCGCACCACCCCCGGGGAGGTTTGCCGGATGCCGAACCGGCTACCCGGCTAACTCCGCGCCGGACCCGGCGCGGGCGATCCAGGGAGGGCTCCGGTCATGACTTCTGCCGTTGCGCCGCGCCAGTCCGCCGCCGCCGGGGTGGGCGCGGTGTTCCTGCTCGTCGGCATCCTCGGGTTCATTCCCGGCGTCACCACGCAGTACGAGCAGCTCGCGGCGGCCGGGCACCATTCGGGCGCGTTGCTGCTCGGGCTGTTCAGCGTGTCGATCCTGCACAACATCGTGCACCTGCTGTTCGGCGTCGCGGGGCTCGCGCTGGCCCGCACCCCGGTCGGGGCGAGAACCTTCCTTGTCGTCGGCGGGGCGGTCTACCTGGCACTGTGGGTGTACGGGCTCATGATCGACCACGCCAGCGCGGCCAACTTCATCCCGGTCAACGCCGCTGACAACTGGCTGCACCTGGGCCTGGCCGTAGTGATGATCGCGCTCGGCGTGATCCCGATGAGCGTCCGGCGGAGCCTCTGATGACCACTACCGCCGACCAATCCCTGTGGCTCGCGACTGCCTCGGCGAGCAGCCGGTCGCCCCTGCGCGGCCGGGAACGCGCCGAAGTCGCCGTCATCGGCGGTGGCATCGCCGGGATGACCACCGCGCTGCTGCTCGCCCGCCGAGGGGTGCGAGTGACCGTTCTCGAAGCGGGCCGCGTCGCCGAAGGGGCCAGCGGCAACAACACCGCCAAAGTCACCGCTTTGCAGTCCACTGTGTACTCGACGCTCGTCCGCGAACACGGCGCCGCCACCGCGACGGCCTACGCCGAAGCCGCGCTGGCCGGGGTCGAACTGGTGGCGGAGCTGGCCGAGCCGATCGACTGCGGACTCCGGAGGCTGCCCGCGGCGACCTTCGCGATGGCCGCCGGCGACGTGGACACCGTGCGCGCCGAATACGAAGCCGCGCAGCAGGCCGGTCTGCCGGTCGAGTGGACTACCGCGCTCGACCTTCCGGTACCGGTGCACGGCGCGGTGCGGCTGCCCGGGCAACTCGCCCTCCATCCGGCCGACTACGTGCGCGGGCTCGCTGATGCCGTCGAAGCGGAGGGCGGGCGTGTAGTGGAGGACAGCCGGGTGCTGCAGGTCAGCGGGGCGCCGCCGTATCGCATCCGGACCGAGAACGGTGCGCTCGACGCACAGACCGTGGTCGTCGCCACGCACTACCCGATCCTCGACCGCGGGTTGTTCTTTCCCCGGCTGGAGGTGCAGCGGTCCTACTGCGTGGCTGCGACGCTGAAGTCCGGCAAGCCGCCGCAGGAGCTGGCGATCAGCGCCGGGAGTCCATTGTGGTCGTTCGCCTCCTACGAGGACCGGTTGATCCTCGGCGGACAGGGCCATCCGGCGGGCGATCCGGTCGGCTTCGCGCGATACACGGAGCTGGGGGAGTTCGCGGCCCGGCACTTCGACGTCGACGGGATCACGCACCGGTGGTCCGCGCAGGATCCGAAAGCCTACGACGGCCTCCCGATCGCCGGACCGTACTTCCCGGGAGCCAAGCGGCTGTGGGTCGAGACGGGATTCGGCAAGTGGGGCCTGGCGATGGGCACCGCGGCGGCGGCCGTCGTAGCCGACGGGATCACCGGCTCGGTCCATCCGCACCGGGACCTCTTTTCCCCGCAACGCGTTTCGTTGCGCTCCGCTCCGAAGCTGGTGCAGCAGAACGCGAAGGTGGCGAAGGATTTCGTCGGCGACCGGCTCACTCACGCCGATGCGAAGAGCACCGACGACATCGCCGTGGACCAGGCGAAGGTGCTGCCGGACGGGCGCGGCCGCAAGGGCGTCTACCGCGACCGGGAAGGCGAGCTGCACGGGGTTTCCTTGCGCTGCACGCATCTCGGCTGCTTCGTGCGGTTCAACGCCGCCGAACGGAGCTGGGACTGTCCGTGCCACGGCTCGCGGTTCGACGTAGACGGCACGGTGCTCGAAGGACCCGCCACCGCGCCGCTGCCCCGCCGGGATCCGTGAAAACGAGCCCCCGATTGCCGTGTGTAGGACGGCTTTTCGCGGGCACTCGGGCCGGACTCGGCCGGGACTGCCCGCCCCGGCCCGATCCGGAAGGACGCTGATGTTCCGACACACCAAACTGCTCCAGTTCGAGGCGAAGCCCGAGAAGCCCGACCCGGTGTTCGCGCACAAGCTCCAGGAGCTGATCGGCGGCGCGTACGGCGAGATGACGGTGACCATGCAGTACCTGTTCCAGGGCTGGAATTGCCGGATCGAGGGCAAGTACAAGGACCTGATCATGGACACCGCCACCGAGGAGATCGGGCACGTCGAAATGCTCGCCACGATGGTCGCGCGGCTGCTGGAGGGCGCTCCGGCGACCGCGACGGCGGAAGCTGCGGCGAAGGACCCGGTGATGGCGGCGGTGCTCGGCGGGATGGACCCGCAGCAGGCGATCGTGGCCGGCGGCGGTGCGCTGCCCGCCGATTCGAACGGCACGCCGTGGAACGGCAAGTACATTGTCGCTTCGGGCAATCTCCTCGCCGATTTCCGCGCGAACGTGGCGGCCGAGGCGCAGGGCAGGCTGCAGACCGCGCGGCTGTACCAGATGACCGACGACCCCGGCGTGAAGGCGATGCTGCAGTTCAACCTCGCGCGCGACACGGTCCACCAGAAGCAATGGCTCGCCGCGATCGAAGAACTGAAGGCCGACGGCCTGGAAAGCGACATCGCGCCGACCGCGTTGTTCGACGAGGAGAACCAGGACCACAACAACACCGTGTGGCATCTGTCGGACGGCCCGGACGGTGCCAAGGCGGGCTGGAGCTTTGGCGGGGAGGGCATCGAGTACCTCACCGACCCGAAGCCGCTCGGCGGCCCCGGCACCGCTCCGAAACCGGACCCCGCGCTGTACGGGACCTACTCGCCGACGCAAGACGCCAAAGGCTCGCTCAAAGGCAAAGCCAAGGAAGTGAAGAACAAAGCCAAGTGACAGCG